>JBBTRO010000088.1:0-2468 GCA_038065155.1 Patescibacteria group bacterium | reverse complement strand
GCGCGCGAGGTGGCAGAATACACCGCGAACAAACCACTCGAGGTGACCTTGGAAAACACTTTGCGTGATATTAACAAAGCCTTGGAGAGGCTCAACAAAGGCACTTATGGCATCTGCAAGTATTGTGATCACCCGATTGATGAAAAGCGGCTTTTGGCCAGACCGACATCAAGCGCCTGTGTCAGTTGTAAAAAAACTCTGACGGATGAGGTGTAAATTATATGACGAAGCAAACCCGCTGTATCGGCATCGCCGCTCTAAGCGGGTTTTTGTTTTTTCTTGACCAATACCTTAAATACCAAATTCGTTTGTCCCCTGCCCATAGTGCCTACATATGGAAACCCTTCATTGGTTGGGAGTATTTTGCCAATAGGGGAGTCGCTTTTGGCCTGCCCGTTAGCGCACTTTTCGTCGCCGCAGTAACACCGGTCATTATCGGTGTACTTGTTTGGTGGCTTTGGAAACTGCCGCAAAAAAACCAAATGGCAAAAATTGCTCTATTACTTATCATAAACGGCGCTCTCTCAAACTACCTCGATCGCATTGTGTTTGGCTTCACGATTGATTATTTGCGCGTATTCACTGGGGTTATAAATGTAGCGGATGCTATGATCGCAGTCGGTTTTGGGATGCTGGCTTATGAGCAGTTTGTAAAAAAGGCATAGCGGTATTACTCTATCCAAGTATGTTCACAAAAATCCCATCGGCCGCTGTGTTAGGTCTGGATTGTACCCCGATCACAGTTGAGGTCGACATTGCCGGGAGCTGGCCAGGTTACCAAATTGTTGGTTTGCCTGATACCGCGATCCAAGAGGCCAAGGAGCGCATTCGTACGGCGTGGAAAAATACCGGACTGTCGTTTCCGGCAAATTGCCGAGTTATCATCAATCTGGCACCGGCTGATGTCAGAAAAGAAGGCGCTTCTTATGATCTGCCCATGGCGGTTGGCATGTACTTGGCGGCCGAAAATATAACTGGAATCGATCTTTCGGACGCTCTCCTAGTTGGCGAATTAGCCCTAGATGGAACGCTCCGCCACACTACTGGTATTTTACCGTTAGCGCTCTTTGCCGTGGAACAGCACTACCAGCGTTTATTTATCCCAGAAGCCAATGCGCGCGAGGCCTCAATTATCTCGGGACTAAAAATCTTTCCCGTCAAAAGCCTAGGACAACTTCTCACTCACCTGCAGGGAGGAGAATTGATCACTCCCATTCCAACCCAAGAACTTGATGACTGGGCAAAGAGCGAGACATACGAAATCGACATGGCCTTTATCAAAGGACAAGAATTCGTAAAACGCGCCTTGGAAATCGCGGCCAGCGGCGCGCACAATATTATCCTCTCTGGCCCGCCAGGATCAGGCAAAACACTCCTCGCTAGGGCTTTGCCATCAATTCTTCCCCCTCTGAGCAAAAACGAGGCAATCGAGGTGACAAAGGTTTACTCTGTTGCCGGAGAATTATCGCCCGATCGATCGCTCATTACCGAGCGACCATTCCGCTCACCGCATCACTCGGCCAGCGGCGTCGCTCTCGTCGGTGGCGGAAAATTTCCTCGTCCTGGAGAAATTTCGCTTGCCCACAGGGGTGTTTTATTTCTTGATGAATTTCCAGAATTCCCCCGCAGTGTTCTTGAAACCCTGCGCCAACCGTTGGAAGACGGTGTGGTCACGATTTCACGAGCGCAAGGGACACTAACCTTTCCCGCGCAATTCACCCTAGTCGCCAGCCAGAATCCCTGCCCATGCGGCTATGCGACTGATCCTGATCGACGGTGTATCTGCACCCCGATGCAAATTGTAAAATACCAGAAAAAAATCAGCGGCCCGCTCTTGGATCGCATCGACCTCCACGTCGAAGTGCCCAGAGTGGAATTTGAAAAATTAGCCAAAGATGATGCCTCAGAATCGTCGGACAACATCCGGGGACGCGTTATGGCGGCCAGAGAGCGGCAATACAAACGATTCCAAGGAACGCGTTGCGTTACCAACAGCGAGATGAAAAATAAAGAAATCAAAGAATTCTGCAAGCTCGACGATACCTCTATAAATCTTCTACGGCAGGCCGTGAGCCACATGCACCTCTCGGCTCGAAGTTATCATCGTATTTTAAAATTGGCTCGTACGATTGCCGACCTGGCCGGAAGCGATACGATTCAGACCGTCCACGTGGCCGAAGCGCTACAATATCGGCCGAAAATTGATTAGATAAATCCGAAATTCGAATATCGAAATCCGAAATAAATCCAAATATCCAAAATCAAAATTCAAAAATATTTTTAATATTTGTATTTAAGTATTGTTTCGGATTTCGTGCTTCGAATTTTAACGAATATATTTCAACGGATTCACATGGCGTCCGCTGACACGAACCTCAAAGTGCACATGCGAACCGGTGGAGCGACCGGTTGAACCCATAAGCGCGACGGTTTGTCCTTGAGCCACATCTTCACCAACACAAACCAAC
>JBBTRO010000087.1:0-5572 GCA_038065155.1 Patescibacteria group bacterium | reverse complement strand
CAATCGATCTTCTTTTTCTTCCTCGTAAACCATAAAGTCGCAGACTGTACTCGAAAGAAAAAGCAGATCGATTGTCTCATACACAGCAAATGAAAAAGTCCAACACTTAGAAATTTTGCACCAGCGAATACATGGGTAAAATAACGGCAATGGCCAGTCCGCCGATCGCGATGCCGAGAATAATAATGATAACTGGTTCAATAATCGTGGCAAAATTTTTCATCGTTTTGTCCACCTCGGTGCTGTAAAATTCAGATAATTGCGTGAGGAGCTGGTCGACTTGGCCGGAACGTTCGCCAACCATGATCATCTCTGTGACCATGGGGGGAAATAGTCTGGGGGAAGTTTCCAAAAGGACAGACAGCGCCTCGCCGGTTTTTATCCGTTTGGCCGCCGTATGGAGTGATTCCTGGTAAAGAACGTTGCCGCAAGTATCCGCAGTGATATCAATGGCATCAACAATCGGGATGGTGCTTTTGAGGAGCGATGAAAGGGTAAGGGAAAATCTCGCTAGATTAATTTTTTGGATCACTGAACCGATAATCGGGAGCCGCAGATTGAGCGCGTGGACTGCGCGGCGGAAAGGCGGGGATTTTTTTAGGAGCATCCAAAAACCGATGATACCGGCGATGATACCGGCGATGATAAGAGCCAAAAATAGTGGTTTTTCTAAAACATTAACGATCGCAATCAGGATTCTGGTGGGGAGGGGCAACGCGGAATCAAATTCTTTAAAAATTTCGACAAGTTTTGGCAATACTACGGTCGCGAGCATGATTCCGATTCCACCCATGGCGGCGAGAATGACCGAGGGGTAAATCATGGCTCCGCGAATACTTGAGTTCAAGGTATTGGTTTTTTGCATTTGCGTGACAATGTGCTCGAGCGCCTCATCAAGCTTGCCCGACAGTTCTCCGGATTCGATCATCTTTACGTACATCGAGGGGAAGATTGATGGATATCGGGCCAAAACCACCGACAGGGTTTGCCCGGACTCCACCTCCAGCTTTATTTCACCGATTACCTTGTAGAGTTTTTTGTTGCTGACTTCTTTACTAAGAATATCCAGCGCCTCGACTAGGGACAGGCTCGCGTGGAGCATGGTTCGCAGGTGATCCAGAAAAAAAATTTTTTGCACGAAAGAGACGCGGCGCAGATGGTCGGTGACCCAGGTGTTCAAACGCTGTTCCAGAGAGGAGAGTTGTCGAGTGTTGGCCATACAGCTTCATTAGCTTAATTTCAATCCCTCGTCGCTCGCAATACTTCTTCAATCGTTGTCAAACCTTGTTTTGCTTTGACGAGTCCATCCTGGAGCATGGTGATCATGTGGTGTTCGGTCGCATAGCTACGGATATCATCGGCGCTGGCTCGGGCATTGATTCGGCCAGCGAGTTCTTTTTCCATCTCGAGCACCTCGTAGATGCCGACGCGGCCTTTGTATCCCGAGTTGCCGCAGCGCGTACAGCCGGCACCCTGAAAAAAAGTCATGCCTTGCAGATTTTTTTCCTCTGCCTTGAGTGAGAGATCGTGATCCTTGAAAAGAGCCAGCAGTGTTTTCAGGTCGCACAGTTTTTCCAATTCTTGCAAAGTTTTTTTCTCCAGCGGAAATTCTTTTTTGCAATGGTCGCAGATTTTGCGCACCAATCGCTGGGCTACGATAATATTCGTGGTAAAGGCGAGGAGAAATGGTGGTACGCCCATATCCAAGAGCCGAGGCAAAGTCGTTGGCGCATCATTGGTGTGAAGGGTGGAAAGAACCAGATGTCCGGTGAGCGCGGCATGGACGGCGATTTCGGCGGTTTCTTCGTCGCGGATTTCTCCGACCATGATAATGTCAGGATCCTGGCGAAGAAAGGCTCGCAACCCAATCGCAAACGTAAATCCGACGCGGGGATTGATCTGGCTTTGGTTGATCCCGCCGACATGGTATTCAATCGGGTCTTCGATGGTACAGATATTGACATCGGATTGATTCAAGATGCCGAGGAGCGAATAGAGCGTAGTCGTCTTTCCGCTCCCGGTTGGCCCGGTCACCAGAATCATGCCGTGGGGCTTATTGATGGCGTTTTCTACGGCAAGTTTTGGTCCCGGCAGGAAGCCAAGCTGATCAAGCGTAAGCGGTTTTTGGGTCTCAAACAAAAGCCGCATGACAATTTTTTCGCCGTCATAAACCGGGATGATCGAGACGCGGAAAGACAACTTTTCTTCTTGCACTTGAATTTTGAACCTGCCGTCCTGAGGCACCATATGCTCGTCAATTTTGAGATTGCTCAAAATTTTGATTCGAGCCGTAATGCCGCTTTGTACCGTTTTGGGAAGAGTCATAACTTGGCGAAGCAAGCCGTCAATCCGATACCGGACGGTCAATTCTTTTTCCGTGGGTTCGATATGGATATCGCTGGCGCCTTCATAGACCGCGTGTTCAAGAATGCCATTCACAATATTGATAATCGGCAACCCCTCAGCGGCCTTTTTTAGATCCGGAGCCAAGCTATCGAGCTTCAAATCCTCTTTCAAATCCGCGTGGTAACGCCGCAGTGCTTCACGCATGTCGCCGGGACTGGTCAGGGAAATACTTTGGATGAGCCCGGTTTTTCGATGAACAAATTCAATCGTTTCAATATCTTGGGGATCGAGCATGGCCAATTGAACCGTGCCTTTGTCTGTGGCAAAAGCGATGAGGCCATGGTTTTCGGCCAGGAGCGGCGGAATGAGATTCAGATCCTCCTTTTTAATTTCACGTCCTTTAAGCGGCGTGTAAGGTACCTGTAATTTTTTAGCGGTTAGCGTATACAGTTCGGTTTCATCAACGATTCGTTCGTCAATGAGGTATTGCTCAACCGATTTACGGAGTTTCGCCGCTTTGTCCGCAAAGTCTTTGAGAGCCTCGGGAGTGATTTGGTATCGCTCCTCAAGAATGGACGTAAAAATATCTTTGGGAAGCATAGTATTAAGATTGTTCAGCTGCTATTGTACCATATTATTGACAATTCTATTACCCTTTGCTAGACTATGGGCGATATGACATCATACGAACTTTTGGCTATTTTTCCAGGGACTGTCGCTGAGACAGAGATCAATCCCTTGGCCGACAAGATAAAGGTTTTGATTGAACAGTTTGGCGCGGCCGAAACTACCCTTATTGATTTGGGCAAAAGTCGTCTCGCCTACCCGATGAGGCAGATTCGTTATGGGTATTTTCGCATTTATTATTTTCAGGCCGAGCCTGATCGCGTCCCGGATTTGGAGAAAAAACTAAATCTTGACGCGAGTCTTCTGCGGGTGATCATGCGCAAATATAACCCAAAGAACCAGACAAAAAAAATTAGTCAGATATTCAGTGATGTGGCGATTGCGGCTGATGCGGATGAAAAGAAAGCGCCGGTAGTTCAAGTTGCCTCCCAAGTGGAAGAACTGCAAACAGTCTCCAAGCCAAAAATCGTGGAACCGACCGGTCCTCGGGTCACTGAGGCGGTTGAGCTCAAGGATATCGACAAAAAGCTCGATGAGATTTTGGAAGGCAAAATAGATTAGAATCTAAAATTTATGGATCTCAACAAAGTCATGTTAATTGGCAGACTGACCCGCGACCCGGAGTTGCGTACCACGACCACGGGAAAGAGCGTCGCCAGTATGGCGGTCGCGACTGGCCGCGTGTGGACTGATCAGGCAGGCACCAAACAAGAGAAGACTGAATTTAGCAATTGCGTCCTGTGGGGAAAGTTGGCGGACATTGCCCATCAATATCTAGCCAAGGGACGTCGCGTCTATGTGGAAGGGCGACTGGAAACTCGCGATTGGGTGGGTACTGATGGCGTCAAGCGATACCGTACCGAGATAATTGTCGAGAATTTGATTATGCTCGACAGCCCTCGAAGTAGTGGAGCGTCATCTTCCCAATCGATTCCTCCCCTAGGAGGGGAGGGTCAGGGAGGGGCTCATTCTCCCGCTCCATCAGCTCCAATGGAAGAAGAAATAAAAGTAGAAGATATCCCATTTTAATAAAAAGCTGGTATGGCATTTACCAAAACTCAACAATCAAGAACGCCCCTGATTCGAATGAGAAAGAATTGTTATTATTGCGTGAATAAGAATGTTGTTATTGATTACAAGGATGTCCAGACATTGCGGCGTTTTGTCTCTTCGTACCTCAAAATTGCGCCCCCGCGCCGTTCCGGACTTTGCGCCAAACATCAGCGAAAAGGCGCCCAGGCCATTAAGCAGGCGAGAGTAGCCGGCCTCATGGGTTATATGCCGCGTTGACACCTGAGCACCCTAGCACCTGAACACTCAAACACCCGGTTGCATCCGGCGTGTTTTGTTTTTTGTGTTATAATAGGCGAAAATTGTATGCATTATTTTGTTGCATTAATCAATCGCGTGCTCAGGTGCTCAGGTGCTCAGGTGCTCAGGTATCGTGGTTTTGCGCTCATAGAAGTCGTCATGGGCATCGGCCTTTTTTTGTTATTTGATGCCGGGGTTTACGCGGGCGCTTTGTTTGTTTCCAAATCAATTTATAATTCCCGGCTTCGTATTTTGGAAGGCGGCATACTAAACGAACAAGTTGAGATGATCCGCAACCTCGCGTACGCGGATGTGGGGATTGCTGGCGGCAGTCCGAGTGGGGTGTTACTCCGCACCGTGACTACCACGCGAAACGGCATTGATTTTATTATCACGAGAACCATTCGAAGTATTGATGACCCATACGACGGTATGATCGGCGGGAGTCCAAATGATATCGCGCCGGCTGATTATAAATTGGTGCACCTGGAGATTGTGTGCGATGGCTGTGTCCAGCAAAATCCCTTGTCTTTTTTTACTCATGCCGGTCCGCGCACCCTGGAGGGTGATCCCACTCATGGCGCCTTGTTCATTCAGGTTTTTGATGCCGTTGGCGCGCCGGTTTCAAACGCGAGCGTCCATGTAATTGCCACCTCCACTCAGCCGGCCATTGATCTTACCGACACGACCGATCAGAGCGGCATGCTGAAATTGGTTGACTTGCCATCCGGCATTAACGCCTACGAGATTGTGATAACCAAAGCGGGTTATACCAGTGAACAGACGATCGAGTCATCTCCGAGCATACCTAATCCGGTTCATCCATTGGCATCGGTTGTGGCTCAGGATGTCACCGAGGTAAGTTTCGCGATTGATCGTGTTTCCTCACTTATTTTTACGGCGCTCGACGGTACCTGTACTGTTATTCCCGATATATCATTTACCTTGCGCGGGACAAAGCTGATTGGCGTGAGTCCGGACGTACCAAAAATTGATGAACTCATTACTGTGGATGGGGGCGGCGTCTTTACGCGCGGAGAAATTGATTGGGATAATTATTCAATTTTACCAAGTGGGTATGATTTGATTGGCGTGATCCCACAGCTGCCCATTCCGCTCTCGCCGGGGGTGAACCAGCCGTCACAGATCATTTTGGGGTCGAATACACCTCGATCGCTTTTGGTAAATGTGCGTGATGGCGTGACTCTGCAAAGCGTGAATAGCGCCACAGTCATGGTAATTGATTCTGAAGATACGCTCATGAAGATTACGGATACGCCGCCAAACC
>JBBTRO010000086.1:0-4056 GCA_038065155.1 Patescibacteria group bacterium | reverse complement strand
AAGGGATCATCATGTCGGGCGGCTCGTCACAGCTTCGCAATCTCGATGAGCTTATCGCCCAGGCAACTGGGGTGGCCTGCTACGTTGCCGATGAGCCACTGCTATGTGTCGCCAAAGGTACTGGGATTGCGCTTGAGAATTTGGATAGTTACAAAAGAAGTATTTTGGCGACAAAATAGCTTTTTAGCTGATTAGCTTATTAGCTGGTTAGGAAATGGTTTCTATCCTAAAAAGCTAATTAGCTAAGAAGCTAACCCGCTATGTTGATCGGCATCGACGCTTCGCGGGCAAACCATGAGACAAAGACCGGAGTGGAGTGGTACGCGTGGCACATTATCCAAGAATTTAAAGCGCAAAGCGAAAAAGGCAAAACTGGCGGTGATGTCCAGTTTATTTTATATTCGGATACTCCGCTCTCTGGAGAACTGGCGCAGTTGCCAAAAAATTGGCAAGCAAAAGTCTTGCATTGGCCAATGCGTTTTTGGACACAGGTTCGACTATCTTGGGAAATGCTTGTTCATCCACCGGATGTGTTATTTATTCCGGCGCATGTATTTCCGATTATTCATCCCAAGAAAACCGTGATGATGGTGCATGATGTGGCGGCCGCGGGGTTTCCTGATAGCTATAATTGGTTTGAGCAGTGGTATACCATATGGTCAGCCAAGTATGCAGTGAAACATCTTTGGAAAGTAATAACACCGAGTGAGTTTACAAAAAGAGAATTATTGAGTTTAGAATTAAGAATTAAGAATCCCGCCTTCGCTTCAGCTTCGGCGGGCAGGCAGGAATCAAGAGTTTTTGTTGTTCACCACGGTTACGATACTCGTTATCGAAAAATAAACGATGAACAATATATTGATTCAGTACTCAAAAAGTATAATATCAAGAAACCGTTCATGCTGAATGTCGGCCGTCTGGAAGAAAAGAAAAATACTGCCAATCTGATTCGCGCTTTCACGCAATTTCGGATGAATTCCAGACTACAGACTACAGACTACAGACTACAGCTTGTGTTGGTTGGCCAACCGGGCTATGGTTATGAAAAGGTGCAGGAGGCAATCGCGCAGAGCGCCTATAAACAGGATATCCGCCTTCCTGGCTGGGTGCCGCCAGAGGATATCGTTGCTCTTATGAATGCGACTGAAGCGTTTGTATTTCCCAGTCTTTATGAGGGCTTTGGTTTACCGATATTGGAAGCATTCGCCTGCGGGACGCCAGTGCTTGCTTCTAAGGGGGGCAGTCTAGAAGAAGTGGGACAAGACGCGGCTATTTTTGTTGATCCGCCGAGTATGGAAGATATCGTGGTGGGGATGGAGCGAGTGGCGGCCGATCAATTTTTGCGGCAATCGCTTATCCAAAAGGGGATGGGGCGAATGGAAAATTTTTCTTGGGACAAAGCGGCAAGGGAGACTCTTGAAATTTTGCTTGCCTCGAGGTAAGATCAATAACAGTTGTCTTTGAATATTTTTTATGAAAGCATCAGACCTTTTCGTCAAAGCCCTTGAACACGAAGGCGTTGAGTACGTCTTTGGTGTTCCCGGAGAAGAAAATTTGGATCTACTTGAATCGCTTAGGACATCAAGTATCAAATTAATTGTCACGCGGCATGAACAAGCGGCAGGTTTTATGGCCGCAACGTATGGCCGGCTGACTGGCAAGGTTGGCGTGTGTATGTCTACGCTTGGACCGGGTGCCACCAACTTTGTGACTGCCGCGGCCTATGCCCAGCTCGGTGCTATGCCGATGCTTATGATCACTGGCCAAAAACCGATCAAGGCCAGCAAACAAGGTCACTTTCAAATCGTGAATGTCGTAGAGATGTTTCGCCCGCTTACTAAATTTACTAAACAAGTGGTTAGCGCTGGTACCATTCCGGCCTTAGTACACGAAGCTTGCCGTACCGCCACGGAAGAGCGGCCAGGAGCAGTGCATATTGAATTGCCCGAAGATATTGCGCATGAAACTGTCGGAGATATACAACTCCTCCCAAATTATAAACCCCGTCGTCCAGCGGCCGAAGAACAAGCGGTCGAGACAGCAGTACGAATGATCGAAGATGCAGCCAATCCGCTTATCCTTATTGGCGCTGGCGCGAATAGAAAATTGGTCTCCAATTCTCTTTTGAAATTTATTGAAAAAACCGGGATTCCGTTTTTCAATACTCAAATGGGCAAAGGTGTCATAGACGAACGTCATCCGCTCTATATGGGTACGACCGCGCTCTCCGCCAATGATTATGTTCATTGCGCGATAGATCGGGCTGACTTAATTATCAACGTCGGACATGATGTAGTCGAGAAGCCGCCATTTTTCATGAAGCCAAATGGCGCAAAGGTCATTCACATCAATTTTTCTCGTCCGCGCGTGGATGAAATTTATTTTCCACAATGGGAAGTGATTGGCGACATTGGGAATTCTTTGTGGCAAATGACAGAGAAGATTAGGCCGTGCCTGCACGGCGTAGCTCCCGAAGGAGCGAAGCCGTGGGATTTTTCCTATGATAAAAAAATTCAGGAGCATGCGGCCAAGCAAATTCAAGAAAAGAGTAGTGACGATCATTTCCCACTTCTGCCCCAGCGTATTGTCTCGGCGGTTCGGAGTGTTATGCCCGAAGATGGGATTGTGACTCTGGATAATGGGATGTATAAGTTGTGGTTCGCGCGCAATTACAAAGCCTATGAAAGGAATACATTGCTTTTGGATAACGCACTTGCGACCATGGGGGCAGGTCTACCATCGGCCATTGGCGCCAAGTTGGTTTACCCGCACAAAAAGGTGGTAGCGGTTTGCGGCGATGGCGGCTTTATGATGAATGTGGCGGATTTTGAAACGGCGGTGCGCTTGCGGCTTGATCTTGTCGTCTTGGTTTTGAACGATTCTGGTTATGGCATGATACAATGGAAACAGCGCTCCAGTGGCTTTGCTGATTTTGGCTTGACTTTTGGCAATCCGGATTTTGTCGCTTTGGCAAAAAGTTTTGGCGCCTCAGGTCATCGCGTGGAGAAAGCGCAGGATCTGGACCGTTTAATTGAGGAAAGTTTTGCTTCTGGTGGTGTCCACCTTATTGAAGTACCGATTGATTATTCGGAAAATCAGCGGGTATTTGAGAAAGAATTGAAAGAAAAAACGTGTCTGTTATAGAACTCACACAGGGTTTCTGTCATTGCGAGGAGTCGAGACGACGAAGCAATCTTTCAATCGTACGAGATTGCTTCGCTTCACTGCGGTTTCGCTCGCAATGACAGAAGAAAAGCAATGGCAAAAAACAATAAAGCGATTTTAGCTTATTTTGGATGAAATAAATCGATAACCCTACACGAGTTGATAGTATGTTTCAATCAAAAAATCCCACCACCGAAGAAATTCTGGCAACTTTTCCAGAACTTACTGCCGAAGAAATTCAGCAGAAATTGGCGGTTGCTCATGACACTTATTTACAGTGGCGAGGTACTTCATTTGCGTTTCGTGCCGAGCGTATGAAACGGCTGGCTGGCATAGTAAAGGCAGAGAGCAGGCAGCTGGGAGAAATGATGGTAAAGGAAATGGGCAAGCCGATAAAACAGGCAGTGGCTGAAGCGGAGAAGTGCGCGTGGGTATGCGATTATTACGCTGATAATGCGGAAAAAATTTTGGCTCCTGAATCGGTCGCAAGCGAAGCGAGCGAGAGCTTTGTTCGTTTTGATCCGATTGGCCCAATTCTCGCTGTCATGCCTTGGAATTTTCCCCTTTGGCAGGTTTTTCGTTTTGCCGCGCCGGCGATTATGTCCGGGAACGTGGGATTACTCAAGCACGCCATGTCAGTCCCGCAGTGTGCCATGAAGATCCAAGAATTGTTTGGTCGAGCCGGATTCCCGGAAGGGGTATTCCAAAATTTATTTATCTCTGTTCCACAAGTGGAGTCAGTCATTCGTGACCCTCGAGTGGTGGCGGTAACCTTGACCGCAAGCGAGCGTGCTGGTAGAAGTGTGGCCGCGATTGCCGGATCAGAAATCAAAAAAACCGTGCTGGAACTTGGCGGATCGGATCCGTTTATCGTTCTCGCCGATGCCGATA
>JBBTRO010000085.1:0-1973 GCA_038065155.1 Patescibacteria group bacterium | reverse complement strand
CACGAACTCACAGCTCCGAAACTGGCTCTCGACCATCTCGCGGCGGGTGTCTTCGTCGACATCGAGATGTTTGACAACTTCTGCCGCTTCGAACACCTAGAGCTCCAGCCGCCTGCCCAACACCTTCTGCAGGAGGGTGAAACCATCACCCTCGACAGTGCCGAAGATATCGACCGAGTCTACGCGAACGTAGCCGAACGGCGACCCGTTCCAGTCCGCTGGCCTCTCTTGCGCTTCGTTGCGGGGGGCGACGTTAAGCACAATGACCCCGTGACGCCAGCGACGCGCCTGGATGGCGTCGACGAGGTTGCCTGCGGCCTGGAGATCGTTCCTGACCCGACGAACCTTCACATGCGCGCCAGGGAGAATCGCGTTGAAACGATCCTCGTAACGCATCCGCGCGTTCCCATCACGGCAGTCCGAGATCACTCGCACCGACAAATTATTGATATCCATGATTTCTCCTGTTTTGCGCCAAGGGCCGACGCGGTTGGTGTGTTTTGAGTGTACGATCCACTGTTGTGAGTAGTGCTACCCTTTGCGCACTCCTCACGATCGTAGATCTTACAAATTAAGAACCTCTCAAAAAACAAAACAACTTACTCAAAGGTAAGACGCTGTTTGCAATTTCCTAGTTACTACTAGGACATATCTTACCCTGACGAGGGTAGTACCACCTTCTTCCGTCCGCCTAAGGCGGATTGGATAAGGTTGGCGGCCCGATGTAACTCGGACACTCTTGATATTTGATTCAGTTGTAGTTAGATACTACCCTAGGCTAGGGGAAAGTGCAAGTGGGGGGTGTGGATAAAATTGACATATACGCTATAACTACTTGTCATCCCGACTGGAGCCGCAGCGAAATGGAGGGATCCCTTGTTTGCAGTTTTGTTGACCTCTTGCTCCAGTCCATACTTAGATCCCTCCACTGAGTGTTCATCTTTTCAATCAAAAATACCTTCTTTTCTCGTCTCCATTTTTTGATTTGCTTTTCCCGAGCAATTGCTTCACGAATATCACCATGACATTCTACATACACAAGACGGGGACAGCCATATGTTTTTGAAAACCCTTCCACTAAACTACGTTTATGTTCATAGGCTCGACGTTCGATGGTATTGGTGACGCCAACGTATAATGTGCCTGAATGGCTTGCCATTATATAAACAAAATAGTTTCGCTGTCGTCGCATAGCCACTATTCTAAAAGGGATCCCTCCACTCGCTTTGGCTCGGTCGGGATGACAGATGAATTAATGAATTTGTTGAGATTTTTTGGCTTTAATCCAAATCAAACCAACAAGAAGGACCTCAAACGTAATAAACACACTTCCCAAAAGATCAATGGTCTCAATAAACTGTCGCACGCCCAGCAAAAACAACACAAACGGCACGCCACAAACTAATACGGCGGCGAGGACAGAGTGAATCCGAAAATCCCAGGCGAGCGAATCGCGCAGAGCGACGCCGGACATAAGAAAGCTGGTACTCATGGCGAGCGCGGCAAATACATTTCCCAAAATAAATACGCCATTGCCCAATACTTTTCCAAGTCCGATCGTCGCAATTTCCGTCGTACCTCTACCCGTAACACCGACCACGACCGCGGCAAAAAGCACGTATAACAATGTCACCAATGCACCGGCCCACAAAATTGCTTGTTTGAAATTGGCTTGACGGTTGCGCAAAATACTATACGCTTCGGGGACAGCGCGCGCGCTATGAAAAGCAAAAAGCAGTACTCCATACGGAAACAACCATTCTGACCAATGGACGTATTGCAAATGTGAGAGAGAAATTTGCGGCACACTCCAGAGTGTGATAAGTACCATGACCCCAAAAATTGACAAGATGAGTAGCAGCTCAACGATTTTGATTGTTCGCAAACCAATGCACACAAAACCAGCGGCAATCAGAAAAAAAATAACACTCCAGAAAAAGGGGCTGCCGCCAAAAAGTGTGGCGAGCGTTTGG
>JBBTRO010000084.1:0-14598 GCA_038065155.1 Patescibacteria group bacterium | reverse complement strand
CTGTCTAACCTGATCGCGCAGATTGCCAAGACCGGTCTCGGCCGCTTGGAGAGCTTCCCAGCTAAAGTTCAGTTGTTTTCGGTAATGCGTCTGTAATAAAAAGTAGCGATAGGCGATGGGGGAGATGCCCCTGTCTTTAATCGTCTGAAGAGTGATAAAGTTCTCGCCGGATTTAGCCATCTTGGTTTCCGCGATATTCAAAAATTCGCCATGGAGCCAATAGCGTACCCAGGGTTTTTTGCCCGTGGCCGTTTCGGATTGAGCAATCTCATTGGTATGATGAATTGGCACATGATCAATGCCGCCGCAATGAATATCAAATTGCTCACCGAGGTATTTGATGCTCATGGCCGAGCACTCAATGTGCCAGCCCGGGAAGCCTTTGCGGCCGAAAGCCTCCCACTCCATTTGTCGCTTTTCACCAGTCGGTGAAAACTTCCAGAGCGCAAAGTCGTGTGGATTTCGTTTTTCCCCCATCTCGACTCGTTTACCCGGCTGTAGCGTTTGAGCGCGGAGCCGGGCGAGTTTTCCATAATCAGAAATCTTGGTCGTGTCAAAATAGATGCCGTCGGCTGTTTCGTACGTTACCCCTTTGTCTATAAGTGTCTGTACCATCGCAATTTGTTCGGCGATATTGTCGGTTGCTTTGCACCAAATATCCGGCGGCAAGATATTCAGCTCCTGAACGTCCTTTTTAAACGCCTGGGTATAAAATTCAGCAATTTCCCACGCGCTTTTGTCCTCGCGTTTGGCGCCTTTTTCCATTTTGTCTTCCCCAAAATCAGCGTCATCGGTCAGGTGACCCACATCGGTAATATTCATGACGTGGCGTACATCGTAGCCATTGGCGACGAGAGCCCGCTTTAGAATGTCTTCAAATATATATGTGCGCAGATTGCCGATGTGCGCGTAGTTGTAGACTGTCGGGCCGCAGGTGTAGAGCCCAACTGCTTTGTCGCGGAGAGGTTCGAAGGTTTCTTTGCGGCGGGTGAGAGTGTTGTAGAGAGTAAGCATATTTCAGCCGTGTGATTAAGTGATTTGGTGATAAGGTGATAAGGTTATAAAGTGAATTGTAGCAAACATGTGGATACCTTATCAAGAATTATGCTATAATCACATCATTATGTCTTTATTCAAAAAAATCGAATCCCATCTTGGCATTGATATTGGCGCTGGCGGTATAAAATTGGTGGAATTGCGCAAAACCAAGAATCATCCGCAACTCTGGACCTATGGCATTTTGGATACGCCGCTCGACGTCCACCTGCCAGCGCCTGTACCAGAGCCAGACAAGGACAGCAAAACAGAAAGGAAATTAAAACCAGCCATACCAGCCGATCCCAGAGTCGAAAAGTACGGTACGCTTCTCAAAGACCTTTTGAAAAAAACCAAAGTCACGACCAAGCATGTCACGGTGAGTCTGCCCGTTTCTCAGGTGTTTCACGCGCTCATAACCCTACCCGTTCTTCCTGAGAAAGAAATTGATTGGCATGTCCGAGCCAAGGTGACCAAAATGCTGCCGAGACCGATTGACGAAATGCAAATCGTTTATCAGAGATTGCAGCATGAGGGAGCTGATCCGGCCAAAGATATCAAGGTGCTGGTTACGGCAGCCGACAAAAGTCTGATTCGTTTTTATACGGATATTTTTTCCTATGCCGACCTTGTTCTTGATGACCTGGAGACTGAAGCATTTGCGTTGGAACGCTCCTTGGTTGGCCGAGATGCGGCGACGGTCATGGTTGTGGATATCGGAGCCGAGCGGACCAATTTTTTTATCATTGATTCGAGCGTGCCGGTCACACACCGCAGTATCCAAATCGGCGGACACGATATTGATCGAATTCTGGCGGATACACTAGGTGTTGAAGCCCAGCATATTCCGCAGATAAAATTTGATATTTCCCAAAACTCCGGTATTCCGCTCCCGGGCGATGCGTGGCTGGCCGTGGTTGATTCGATTGTAAAGGAAATTGAATATGGTTTTGAATTGTATTTGCACCAGTCCGGCAATGAACAGAAGCGTCCCGAAAAGATTATCTTGACTGGCGGGGCGGCGCTGTTCCCGCCGATCGCGGCCGCCATCAGCGGGCACTTTCCCATGAAGGTGTTTGTTGGCGACCCGTGGGCCAGGGTCGTCTATCAGGATCGCTTGAAGCCGCTTTTGGACGTGATTGGACCGCGGATGAGCGTCGCGATCGGGCTCGCGCTTCGCAATCTAGCAAAATAGTCCACAGGCGCGTCTTCACAGTTCCCAGTGCCTAGCGTATACTACTTGCCAGTCTTACTACCTTTAAGACGAATATGAAAAAAAGTTCTGTAAAAGATACGCATGTGCTGATTGTGGAGGATGATGAATTTCTCGCCAATATCTACAAAACAAAGTTTGAAATGGAAGGGTTCAAGGTGAGTTTGTCCGATAATGGGGAATCAGCACTTGTTGACATCAAAAAAAAATTACCCCAAATCGTTCTTTTGGATATACTTCTGCCCAAGCTCGATGGTTTTGCGGTACTTGAGCAATTGAAAAAAGACGAAACGACGAAGTCGATCCCGGTCATTCTCCTGACGAATTTGGGTCAAAAAGACGATGTCGACAAAGGTTTGTCCCTTGGCGCCGTTGATTATCTTATCAAAGCTCATTTTAAACCTTCAGAAACGGTAGAGAAGGTTAAAAAAGTGCTGGGGATGTAATATACATTTGACATCTAACATTTGACATCTGACCGGTGTATTGGTCAATTGTCAAATGTCAATTGTTAATTGTCAATCTATGTACCGAGAGGAGGTGAGAACATGACAAAAAATAAACGCGGTTTCACCTTGATTGAACTCCTGGTCGTGATTGCGATCATCGGGCTCCTTTCGACATTGGCGATTGTGGCTTTGAGTTCAGCGCGTGAAAAAGCACGGGATGCCAAACGCCTCTCTGACCTGCGCCAGATTCAGACAGCGCTTGAGCTGTATTACACCGATAACAACAACTATCCAACGGCGGCCACGGCGATCAATTTGGGCGACACCAACTACGCATGTCTCAACGGTTCTGGCTGGGCGGCGACGGGCTGCGCGAATCCTTACATGGGTCTAGTCCCAACCGATCCAACTACGGCCACCTACTATAGCTATACCTCTGCCGACGGCACGACGTATACTATTGACGCGACGCTTGAAGGTACCACCAATAACATGACTGCGGCCATTCAGGCCAGTCCATCGGGTATCGTTGATGTGGCGAACTAATTTTTCGTACGAAAAATTACCATGCACCCGTAGCGTTCCTATGGGTGTTTTGGTATAATTTCATCACCTGAGCACCTTAGCACTCCAGCACCCAAGCACCTCATACAATCAAGTGCTAAGGTGTTGAGGTGCTCAGGTGCTAGGGTGAAATATGTTTCTTCTCTTTTTTTTCCTCCTCGGTCTTATCTCTGGCAGTTTCGCGAACGCCCTGGTTTGGCGCACGCATGGAAAAATTTCATGGGTGAGGGGCCGGTCGCAGTGCGTGGTTTGTCATACGCAACTTTGCTGGTATGACAATATTCCGGTTGTTAGTTGGTTGGCGCTTCGTGGAAAGTGCCGCTTCTGCCGCAGTAGAATTGGAGCGCATTATCCGGTTGTGGAGATTGCCGTTGGCCTATCGTTTTTCCTTATCGCCTGGCACCATTCCGCCGCTCTCTCATTACCGCTCGCGCGCGATTTGGCGGTTGTCTTTTTTCTCGCGATAATTTTTTTGTATGATTTTTTATACGGAGAAATTCTTGACCGTTTCACTCTCTTTCCGGCCGCCATTTTATTTTTTCTTTCCTGGTATTGGCATTGGCACACATGGCAGAGTATGATACTGGGCGTAGTGATCGGCGGCGGATTTTTTCTCTTGCAATTTTTGGTATCTCGCGGACGCTGGATTGGGGGCGGGGATATTCGGCTGGGGGTCTTTATGGGTGTCATTCTTGGGTTTCCATCAATTTTCATCGCGCTTTTATTTGCCTATATTATGGGAGCAATCTTGAGTACCGGATTTCTTTTGACCAAAAAGAAAACCTTTGCCGATAGCACGCCGTTTGGCACATACTTGACAGTCGGAACGCTGTTCGCGATGGTTTGGGCAGAAAAAGTAGTGGGGTGGTATATGGATATGTTATGACAACGAAAGAGCTACAACAAAAGGTGAACCGACTGCGCGCCCAGATTAATGATCTTAGGTATCGCTACCATGTCCTCAATGATCCCGAGGTGACAGATGCGATGTACGATGGGTTGACTGCCGAACTCAAAAAAATTGAGCAAATGCATCCGGAGCTTGTAACGCCCGATTCACCGACCCAGCGTGTGGCTGGCAAACCGCTTGAAAAATTTGAGAAGGTCGTTCACACGGTTCCGCAGTGGTCATTTAATGATGCGTTTGACGAGACTGACCTGCATGAGTGGGAAGAGCGGATTTTGAAAATTCTTGAAAAGGAATTGGGCCAGCGGCCAAAAGATCTGGATTATGTCTGCGAGCTCAAAATTGATGGGCTCCACATGGTCTTGACTTATGAAAAGGGTAAGCTAAAAACCGCGGCGACGCGCGGGGACGGCAAAGTGGGGGAGGATGTCACACAAAATATTCGCACTATTCATTCAGTGCCGCTTGAACTTATGGAAGCCATTGATTTGGTTGCCGAGGGAGAAGTGTGGTTGTCAGCAACAATGCTCCAGAAAATTAATGAAGAACGAAAGAAAAATGACGAACCTCTCTTTGCCAACCCTCGTAATGCCGCGGCTGGGACAATTCGGCAATTGGATCCCAGAATCGTAGCCGAGCGAAAACTGGCTTTAACCGCATACGATATATCAATGCTTACAAACTTACAAACTTACAGACTTACAAACCATGACATTGATACCCAAGAAAAAGAATTAATTGCTTTGAAAGAATTAGGCTTCAAAACTGATCCAAACTGGAAGGTTTGCAAAACTCTGGACGAGATTTTCTCTTTTCATAAAGAATGGAAGGAAAAACGGACGAGTCAGCCATTTTGGATTGATGGTATCGTGGTCAAGGTCAATCAGAAAAAATACCAAGATGCCCTCGGCTTTACCGGCAAGGCGCCGCGCTGGGCGATTGCCTTCAAGTTCCCAGCCGAGCAGGGGACAACGAAAATCAAAGATATTTATGTGCAAGTTGGTCGCACCGGCGCGCTTACTCCGGTCGCGCTCATGGAGCCGGTGGCACTGGCCGGCACTACAGTGACCCACGCGACCCTGCACAATTTTGATGAGATTAAACGCCTGGATGTTCGGATTGGCGATACTGTGGTCGTCGAGAAAGCGGGTGATATTATTCCCAAAGTGGTTCGGGTCCTTGATAAAATGCGTTCCGGCGCAGAGAAAAAAGTGAGAGAACCGAAACGGTGCCCGATTTGCCACTCTCCAGTCGAGCGACGAGAAGTTGTTGTTCTTTTCTGCTCCAACCTTCGCTGTTTCGCCCAAGAACTCGGCCGCCTCATTCACTTTGTTTCCAAGCGTGCCTTTGACATTGACGGCCTTGGCGAAAAAATTGTCGAACAATTAATTCAAGCGGGTTTGATTAAAAATGCGGCGGATATTTTTCTCCTTAAATATGGCGATCTGGAGCCGCTGGAGCGTTTTGCCGAAAAATCGGCGCAGAATTTGATTGACGCGATTAACAGTGCCAAGAATGTCACGCTCGCTCGTTTCATATATGCGCTTGGCATTCCTCAAGTTGGCGAGGAGACCGCGGTTCGCTTGGCACATCACTTTGGGACAATAGAAAAAATTTTAACCGCGAGTGTGGAAGGACTTATGGAACTCAATGATGTTGGGCCGCGAGTGGCCGGGGCCATACGAGAGTTTTTTGCGGACAAGGCCAATCAAAAATTGGTATATGAGCTTCTTAAGAATGGAGTCAAAATTGAAAGCCCTAAGCTATCAGCTATAAGCCACAAGCTTGCTGGTAAAACTTTTGTTCTCACTGGCACGTTATCGAGTCTAGGAAGAGATGAAGCCAAAGACAAAATTCGCGCGCTTGGCGGCGAAATATCGGAATCAGTGAGTAAAAAGACTAGCTATGTGGTGGCTGGAGAGAATCCAGGAAGTAAGTTTGCGAAAGCGAAAAATTTGGGCGTGGCGATATTAAACGAAAAAGAGTTTCTTCAAATGATTTAAAAAACAAGAGCCGATCGCGCTGTGTTCGCAAGTCCCAAAATCCCGTGACTACAGAAAAGCGGGTAAAGTGGGAAACACAACGCGACCGGCCACCTCCAAATTAAGCTGCCTTGAGAAAAATGCCCACGTCGGACAAAACAACTTGCGCCGTATCTGAGATGCGGAGTCGACTTACAGTCATAATGTCCGGCGCGGGAGGACCCCGGGAGGAGTCGAACCTCCCTAACACTCCCTTGTCAAGGGGATGCTCTACCGTTGAGCTATGGGGTCAAGGAAAGAACAAATCCGCCGAACCGTGCGGGTGGCTCCTCGTAGATACAGGATGAACCTGATCCTTGTAGAGGTGAAACCAACCACACACGGTCCGACGAAAGGGGGAGACGGGGTTCGAACCCGCGACTTCTACCTTGGCAAGGTAGCACTCTACCACTGAGTTACTCCCACAGGCAGAAATCAAGGATAGCAAGGAGAAGCCCTGCTTGTCAAGAGCTTCTTCGTACGGTACAATACAGACACTTTATGCCAGTTCTCTCTTCGCAGGATATTGAATATATCGCCCAACTCGCACGGTTAGAGCTCACCGATACCGAAAAACAGCGCTACGCCGAACAACTATCGGTGGTTTTTGATTACTTTGAAATGCTTCGAGAAGTGGATGTGACCGATGTGCCCGAAACCTGTCAAGTAACCGGGCTCGAGGATGTGGCCCGCGAAGATGTAGCAGTGGCATGTGATGTAGAAACAAAGAAAAAACTTATTGAAGCATTTTCACAGAAAGTGGGGAATGTCTTGATCGTGCCGGGAGTATTTGAAAATTAGCTTATAGCTTCATTAGCTTTCTTAGCTTATAGGTTTGGTTATGAAATTGAACGAACTTACTATTGTTGAAGCCGCAGAGGGCTTAAAGAAAAAAGAATTTTCTTCGGTTGAACTGACCGAGGCTTGTTTGGCGCGTATTCAGGAAAGAAACAAAGCGCTCAATGCTTTTATAACTGTGTGTGATGAATCAGCTCTTGACGAAGCAAAAAAAGCCGATGAGATGATTGCGGCTGGAAAGGGGAGTGTCCTTACCGGCATTCCATTTGCAGTAAAAGACGCAATTTGCACCAAAGATGTTCGCTCGACCGGCGCGGCCAAAATTCTCGATAATTATTTTCCATCATTTGACGCGACCGTCATCAAAAAAATTCGAGATGCCGGCGGGGTGCTGATCGGCAAAAATAATTGCGACACCTTTGGTCATGGCGCCAGCAACGAAAATTCCATGTACGGGTCGGTTCGAAATCCGCATGATGAAACGAAAGTCGCGGGCGGATCATCGGGCGGATCGGCCGCGGCCGTGGCGGATCACATGTGTATCTACGCGATTGGCGAAGACACTGGTGGGTCCATCCGCTGGCCGGCAGCAGCCTGTGGTATTGTCGGACTCCGTCCCAGCTATGGCCGTAATTCGCGTTATGGCATTATGCCCATGGCGAGTTCCTTTGATACGGTGGGGCCGATGACGAAGACGGTTGAGGATACGGCGATTGTGATGGAAGCGATTGCCGGTCACGACCCGCTCGATGCCACTACCGTGACAGACAAAGTGCCAAAGTACGCGGAAGCTATAAGCCATAAGCTAACAGCTATAAGCTACAAAATTGGCGTACCAAAGGAATATATGGAACTTGAAGGGATGGATGAAGAAGTGAAGGCTGAGATTGAGAATAAGATTAAGGAATTGAAAAATGCCGGTCACGAAATTATTCCAATTTCGTTGCCGCATACGAAATACGCGATTCCGGTGTATTATATATTGGTGCCGAGCGAAGACAGTTCGAACTTGGCGCGGCTCGATGGTGTTCGGTACGGTGTTCGCGCTACGGCTGATTCGCTGTATAATCTATACGCGCGGTCGCGGGCGTTTGGATTTCCCGAAGAAGTGAAGCGCCGTATCATGATCGGCACCTATGCGCTTTCGGCCGGGTATTATGACGCGTATTATCGTCTGGCACAGAAAGTTAGGACAAAAATTATTCATGATTTCGAGGAAGCATTTGAGCAGGTTGATGCGATTGTGACGTCGACCGCGCCATTCCCAGCCTTTGGCATTGGCGAAAAAGCAAATGATGTTTTGGCCATGTATCTCGCTGATATTTTTGTGAGCCCAGCCTCGGTGGCCGGCCTGCCCGCCCTGTCTGTGCCAGCCGGGGAAACCAAAGCCGGGTTGCCGGTGGGCTTGCAGGTGATTGGGCCCCGTCTGGGAGAAGAAGTTGTGTTGCTGGTAGGGAAGATGGTGGAAAAAATTAGGAATTAGAACTTTTTTACTGTATGCCTATGGCCAACCATAAAATTTCTCCCAATCTCCTCAATCTCGCCGCTCCGATCGCCAAAGAGATGCATGATTATCGCGACACTTGGCGCGTGTTTCGAATTATGGCCGAACTGGTCGAGGGCTACCAATTCCTCTCCAAACTTGAACGCGAAGTGACGATTTTGGGGTCAGCTAGGTTTCCCGAGGGACATGAATATTACAATATTGCTCGTGAACTTGGCGGGCTTTTGGGTAAGAATGGTTTTACGACCATCACTGGCGGCGGTCCGGGCATCATGGAGGCGACAAATCGTGGCGCGTTTGAGGCCAATGGCAATTCAGTCGGTCTCAATATTCAGCTTCCTCACGAACAGCGTGTCAATCCATATGTAAAACAATCGGCTGGCTTTTATTATTTCTTTACTCGCAAGGTAATGCTGACCTCGCCGGCGAACGCCTTTGTGTATTTCCCCGGGGGTTACGGCACGATGGATGAATTTTTTGAAGTGGTGGATCTTATCGAACTTGGCCAAATGATGCGCGTGCCGATTATTCTGGTTGGGTCAAGATATTGGAAGCCGCTTCTAAAGTTTTTACAAACTTGCGTCTGCTCGATTGGCGCCACCACAAAGCAGGAAGTTGCGTCGTGGACAGTCGTGGATACGGCCGACGAGGCGTATGCGCTTCTCAAGGAAACCAAAGACATAAAGAATGTCTGCGATCTTTCACCAAACAGTTTTCAATGCACTGGCAATATTGATTGGAAGATTTTTCGAGTGATGGCCGAACTGGTCGAGGGTTTTGAATTTTTGACCGGACTCACCAACGCGGTCACGGTTCTTGGCACCAAAAGCATCCAGCCCGGCCACTATTCTTATGATGCCGCTTACGAGTGCGGCAAGCTTATGGCTGAACATGGGTTTACCGTCGTCACCGGCGCCAAAGGCGGGATTGCCGAGGCCGCCAATAAAGGCGCGTTTGAAGCCGGCGGCGGGTCGGTCGGGATCGGTATGAAAATTGGCGCGAGCCTCGAGGTTAATCCGTACATGAACAAATCAATTCTTTTCAATTTTCCGTTTACTCGCAAACTCATGATCACCGCGCCGACCAAAGCGTTTATATTTTTCCCCGGCGGGTTTGGGACATTGCATCACTTGTTTGAAATTTTAACGCTCATTCAAACGAAGAAAATCAAGCGACGGCCGGTAATTCTCTACGATCATAAATTCTGGGAACCGCTCCATGCGTTTATCAAAAATACGCTCGTCCACGATGTGGCTACGATTGATGATACCGATGACGAGATTTATCAGATTGTTGATTCTCCGGAGGCGATGGTGAAGATAATTGAGTCAATTGTTTAGCTTATAGCTTTTTCGTGTATAATCTAATGAAGCTACAATGATCCCTTGGTTCCAACTTACCACCTTTCACCTTGGTTCAATTCCGATTCAAGTCTGGGGTCTGTGGGTGGCGCTCGGCATGGTTCTGACCATGCTGATTTTGTGGTACCGAGGCAGGCGTCTTGGTTTTGACACGCAAAAATTGATTGATCAAGGCCTGTGGATGATTGTGGGCGGCATGATTGGTGCACGCTTTTTCCACGTTTTTCTATATGAGCCGGCATTTTATTTTTCCGCGCCTTTGGAAATTTTCAAAATTTGGCATGGCGGCCTGTCGTCGTTTGGGGGGATTGTGGGGGCAGTAGTAGGATTTTTTTTGTACACTTTAAAAGAAAGTAAAAATAAAGCAATTCCTCCCCTAGTAGGGGAGGGTGAGGGAGGGGTTACGTCGGAGCCAAGAAGATTATTATTCCAAAAATCAGACTTAATTTCTTATGCCGCAGTTTTTGGTTGGCTCATCGGTCGCCTCGGCTGTGTCTTTATCCACGATCACCCGGGGGTGCAATGCAACTGCTTCTTGGCAGTTCGGTGGCCCGGCGGGCCACGGCTGGACATGGCAATCCTTGAGATCCTTGGCCTGATTCCGCTGGCAATTATTTTTTTTGTTCTACGCGATAGAAAAAAGCCGGCCGGCTGGCACACCTCAATTCTCTTTATCTACTATGGTGTCCTTCGCTTCATCCTTGATTTTTGGCGCGCGACTGACATTGTTGGTTCAGACGTCCGTTATCTCGGATTGACCCCAGCGCAATATTTTGCTATCCTTCTCGTGTTCGTGGGTGGATATTTTTTCTTCAGCCAAAGAAAAAACACCACGGCCAATGATGGAAGGATCGCATAGCGGTCTAGTGCGCGGCCCTGGAAAGGCCGTATGCCCGAAAGGGCATCGAGGGTTCGAATCCCTCTCATTCCGCCTTCGCCTCGATGGATACCTGAGGAATATTTTTCCGGCGGTTGGCTTAAAGGGGTAAAAGAATACATAGAGGTTCGTGAAAAAGTATAAACAAAAAATCCATCCGCCTGGGGCGGATGGATTTTTTGAAGGATTACTTACGCGCGTTTGACGTTGATCGCGTTGAGTCCTTTTGGTGACTCTTCAGTGTCGAATGACACAGCGTCGCCTTCACGGAGTTCTTCAAAGGTCATGCCAACGAGGGAATTCTTGTGAAAGAAAACATCTTTCCCAAGTTCTGTACTGGCGATGAAACCGAACCCCTTGTCAGTCAATCTTTTGATTGTACCTGTCATAAGGAGAAGTTAAGTGAGTAGATACAAAAGGGATATGTGGATGAGAAAATCGACTTATTTTTCTTAGGCACAATTTTTTGTACTTACCAGTATACCACAATTATGGTTTTTTGTCAAAGTGGTGTATCATTTTATCGTAAAATAGAGCTTTGTTATATGCTTTGGCAAGACATTGTTATCATGGCGGTTAACGTAGTATTTTTGGTTTTTATGGGATATTTTTTACTCAACCATCTGGGATAGAAACAAGAATATGAACGAAATATTGCTATTAGGAAAATATGAACATTACAAAGGTAAGTATTATGATGTCATCGGTATGGCGAAACATAGCGAGACATTAGAGAAGTTGGTAGTTTATCGCGCATTGTATGGAGAACATGATTTGTGGGTTAGACCATTAAAAATGTTTTTGGAAGAGGTAGAGATTGAGGGTAAGAAAGTTTTAAGGTTTAAATTTGTTGGAAATTAAAAATTTTCAATATATGATCGACAAAGCTTGTACAGTTCTAATTACCGGCGCCTCGAGCGGTATCGGGCTCGAGCTCGCGAAACTTTTTGCGCGCGACCACTATCAGCTTGTGCTGGTCGCACGAAGTCGGGAGGCGCTGGAAAAATTGGCAACTGATCTTAAAACAAATTTTGGCGCTTCAGCAATGATTGTCGTCGTGGATCTCTCTCTGCATCAAGCGGTTGAGGAAGTCGCTTCGTTTATAGACCAAAAGCACATTGCCATTGATGTTCTCGTGAACAATGCCGGGTTTGGCGATTTTGGCTATTTCAAGGACACCGATTGGGCCAAAGAAGAGCAAATGATGCGGCTCAACATGATTGCGCTCACCCACCTCACCAAAATTTTCGTGAGAAAAATGGTCGCTCGGGGACAGGGAAAAATTCTGAACGTCGCCTCGGCGGCTGGGTTTCTCCCTGGGCCTCTCATGGCCGTGTATTATGCGACGAAGGCCTATGTGTTACATTTTTCTGAAGCGGTTGCGAATGAACTCAAAGGTACGGGTGTGTCTATGACGATTCTTTGCCCGGGTCCAACGGCGTCAGGCTTCCAGCAAATGGCTGGGCTTGAAGAGTCGGGTATGGTCAGGGGAAAGAAACTGCCGACTTCTGCATCGGTTGCAAAATCTGGCTATCGCGCTCTTCAGAAAGGTCGGACTATTGTGATAACCGGCCTTAAAAACAAATGCATGATCGAGCTCTTGCGTATAACACCTCGGTTTTTCGTCCGCAATTACGTACGACGGTACCAAGAAGATAGAAACAGTTGAGTATGAGTCTGCCTGATATTCTTCAAGTAAACATCGAAACTAAACGATTGGTTTTGGTTCCAGTTTCCTTGGCGTACGCAGCCGATGCATTTCGTGAATTTACCGATGAGATTACTTGGTACATGAGCCCGGCGACACCAAAACATCAGCGTGATATCGAAGCTTGGATGATAGAGACGATTGAGAAGATGAGCCGGCGAGAAGAGCTCGCGTGCGTGATTCTTCGCAAAGACACGAAAGAGTTTTTGGGTTGCGCTGGTCTACACGACATACAGACCAAGGCGCCGCATCTGGGCATCTGGATCAAAAAGGGCGCGCATGGGTATAAGTATGGCCGCGAAGCAATGACGGCCATGAAACAATGGGCTGACACACACCTCGAATACGACCATTTGGTCTACCCAGTCGCTCTGGATAATATTGCCAGTCGCAAGATTCCCGAATCGCTCGGTGGGGTCGTGGTAAAAGAATATACACAAACTACCCAAAACGGTCACACCTGGCCGTATGTGGAGTATTGGGTTTATAAAAATGGAAGGCAGCACCAACGCCCAAAAATCTTGCAAGATATTACTCCAGAGTTTGATTGGGATAGTACGAAAATTTGGCGGCTTGATTTGCCAACGGAAGAGATGGGCATTGATAAGTTGGCATGGCAGTTCGAGTACCCGTTTTGGGAGAAAGAGGGTACAGATGATTGGAATTTGACCCTAAAAGAATTTTTGGCTGATCCCACCAAACATCCCACCCATTATACAAAAGTCCAAGCGGCCGATCTAAAACATCCGTTGGATGTCGTATTCTATAAAGGCCGCTACCGAGTGTTGGACGGTCTGCATCGGCTGGCCAAAGCATATTTGAACGGGGATAAAACGGTCAGCGTTCGCATTATTCCGCCGGAAAAGTTTGGGGAGATACAAAAGTGATGGGTATGTCCGATGTCTACCTTGGTCACTCAGCAATCAACGGACAAGGAGTTTTTGCGGGACGCGATTTTAGCGTTGGTGAAAGAGTTTTGGAATACAAAGGACCGCTCGTGCATGGTTCGGATATACCAAAAGATGATTTTTATGGCCTTGGAGATCGGTACGTCCAGATTGGCCAGGATCTTTTCTTGGGAGCATCCGATGAGATTGATGATTACCTTAATCACTCGTGCAATCCTAACGCTGGGATTGTGGTCGAGGGGAACACCGTGAATGTCGTCGCTATTCGTCCCATTCCAGCCGGTGAAGAAATTGTCTGGGATTATTCCACAACACTTGACATGAAAGGGGAGTGGGAAGTGCGGTGCACCTGTGGCAGTTCCAACTGCCGGGGGTTTGTTCGAGATTTTTTGTCGCTTCCGCCGGAGACACAACAGCGTTATAAAGACCTTGGTGTTGTTCCACAGTATCTTTTTTGAAACAGAAATTTTTATGAAACCCATTTCTATTATCGAAGCTCCGCTGGTATCGGAAAATTATTATTCTGGTGTGAGCGGCATGGCCGAGGCACTGCGAAAAGTCGGACTGTCAAAGCGGCTCAAGGCGAAAACGACGGCGCGTTTGCCGCTGCCAGACTGGCAGGCGAAACGCGATCCTGAAACGCAGATTATTAATCCAGAGGAAGTACGCGATTATACCGTGAAGATCGCCGATGCGGTAGAGAAAGATATTGTCGATGGATTTTTTCCTTTGGTTGTTGGTGGCGATTGCACTATACTTCTTGGTTGTCTATTAGCTTTGAAGCGTCAGGGAAGGTCGGGATTATTTTTTCTCGATGGCCATGCGGATTTTTATCAACCGGGCGTTTCGCCAAGCGGTGAGACGGCTGACATGGAACTGCGTCTCGCCATCGGCCGTGGGCCAGAGATCGTAACGAACCCAGAAGGTAAGATGCCATTAGTGCAAGAGTCTGACGTGGTCCTGTTTGGTTTTCGTGATGAAACAATGATCAAAGAAGCCGGCGGAGAGGATGTAAGGGGCACAGGAATCTCTTGTTTTTCTTTACATGATATTCAACTTATCGGTTTTAGCAACGCAGTGGAGCGGGGGATCGAGAAACTCTTAAGCCGTGTTGATAATTTTTGGATTCACCTTGATGTCGATGTGCTTGAAGATGCGGTCATGCCGGCCGTGGATTACCGTATGTCTGGTGGTTTGAGCCTGGGTGAACTCGTCAGTGTTCTGCAACGTCTTGTGAAGACCGGTAAAGCATT
>JBBTRO010000083.1:0-7873 GCA_038065155.1 Patescibacteria group bacterium | reverse complement strand
TCGTATGTCTGACCAAACACAGTACCTAAGCCAAGAAAAATTAGAGAGCTTACAGCAAGAATTGCTTGATCTTAAGGAACAAAAAATTCCGACGTTGGCCAAACGGATTGATGACGCGCGCCAGATGGGCGATTTGTCGGAAAATGCCGAGTATCATGCCGCGAGAGAGGAGATGTCTTGGGTGCAAAGCCGCATGAAAGAGCTTGAACAGATTTTGGGGAATGCACAAGTGATTACCGCCCCAAAGAGTACTGGAGCAGTAGGATTAACTTCTGTAGTCACAGTAAAAATAAATGGCACGACGCGCGAGTACACAATTGTTGGCGCGCAGGAAGCCGATCCAATCAAAGGCAAGATCTCCAATGAATCGCCGCTGGGGCAGGCGTTTTTGGGCAAAAAAAAGGGCGACAAAGTTCAGGTATCCGTCCCGGCTGGCGTGCAAGTGTACGAAATTATTTCGGTTTCATAACTTCTATTGAAGTTTAAATCGCTTTTTGCTATGATACTTAGCATCGTACCCATGCTATTTTTTGCTTGAATATGCCAAAAAATACAGCCTTTTCTCATGACGAAGAGCAAGTCCGAATCAAAAAATTGGGGGCTCTGCGAGAGGCCGGAATTGATCCGTACCCGGCGCGCTCGGTTCGCTCCGATACGCTCGCGCAAGCACTCGAACGCCAAGAGGGTGAAGCGGTATCTGTCGCCGGACGGATCGTGCTCAAGCGCGAAATTGGCAAGCTTACTTTTTGTCACCTTCAGGACGCCAGTGGTCGAATGCAGATCGCGCTCAAAAAAGACGATCTCAAAGACGCCTACAGCTCTTTTATCAAAACGATTGACACCGGTGATATTATCAGTGTTTCGGGTGTTCGTTTTGTTACTCACACGGGCGAGCAGTCGATCTTGGTAAAAGAGTGGTCACTTTTAACAAAAGCGCTCCTGCCGCTTCCCGAAAAATGGCATGGGCTTCAAGACGAAGAGACGCGTTTGCGCAAGCGGTATTTGGAATTGCTTCTAGATTCGGAAGTTCGAGAGCGGTTTCACCGCAAAGCGGTATTTTGGAATGCCACCCGTGAATTTTTACTTCGAGAAGGGTTCTTGGAAGTAGAGACTCCAGTCCTCGAAACCACTGCTGGCGGAGCGGATGCTACCCCATTTGTTACTCATCATGAGGCGCTTGGCATTGACGTCTATTTACGCATTTCGATGGGGGAACTGTGGCAAAAACGCTTGATGGTGGGCGGCTTTGAAAAAACGTTTGAAATCGGACGGCAATTCCGGAACGAAGGCATGAGCCGCGAGCATTTACAAGACTATTCGCAAATGGAATTTTATTTAGCGTATGCCGATTATACAGTTGGGATGGCTTTGGTCGAACGTCTTTTTAAAGAAGTGATCCAAAAAACATTCGGTACCCTTACATTTACGATTGGGGAATTTTCTAACATTGATCTGTCAAAGACTTGGGAGCGAATTGATTATGTCGACACTGTTAAAACGCAGACTGGAGTGGATGTGCTTTCGGCTACGGAATCCGAACTTAGGCGCGCCCTTGACAAGCTTGGCGTTTCGTATGAGAAGCATGAAGGAAAGGGCAGATTAATGGATTCACTGTGGAAAATTTGCCGAAAAAAAATTGCCGGCCCGGTTTTTTTGATAAATCATCCAGTTGCGGTGTCACCACTGGCCAAACGCTGTGCTGATAACCCAGAAAAAACCGAACGATACCAGGTCATTATTGCCGGGAGTGAGTTGGGAAATGGTTATTCCGAACTAAATGATCCGATTGATCAAGCCGAACGATTTGCAGAGCAAGCGCGCATGCGCGAAGCAGGAGATACCGAAGCTCAAATGCATGACCATGACTTCATTGAAGCACTCAAGCATGGCATGCCGCCGACTACTGGATTCGGTTTTTCCGAACGACTGTTTGCCTTTTTGGAAAATAAACCGGTGCGGGAGTGCGTACTGTTCCCGCTTGTCCGTCCCGAACACGATGAAAAAAATGTATGAAGTCAGTCATGCTGTTTGGAACATTTGATATATTGCATTTGGGGCACATCGCGCTTTTCCGACAGGCAAAAAAATACGGCGATACGCTGATTGTCGTTATCGCCAGGGATCCGATTGTGGCGAAGGTCAAAGGTCAAAAGCCAATACACTCTGAACAGGAACGAATGAAGCTGGTCAAAGAAATTCGCCTGGTTGACAAAGTGGTATTAGGCGACAAAACCGACACGTATACTGCCTTTAGGCGCTACCGGCCTGATGTGGTAGCGCTGGGATATGACCAAGAGGCGTTTGTCCACGGCCTTTTGGCGATCATCAGAGAGAAACAAATGCGGACAAAAATTGTACGGCTAGAGGCCTACCGGCCGGAGTTGTATAAGTCAAAAAAATTGAAAAAATATTTTGGCGTGTGATGTATGCGTGCGAAACGTCTGCTATTGATTGCGACAACGAATGAAGGAAAGTATAAAGAAATCATCCATTTTCTTGGTGATTTGCCATTTCAGTTTCTTTCTATCAAAGATCTCAAAAATAAAATCCCAGAGCCGGAAGAAACCGAGCGTACCGTCGAAGGCAATGCATTACTAAAAGCCAGGTATTACGCCGAACAGTCTGGGCTTGTATCGCTCGCCGATGACACTGGATTATTTATTGACTCTCTCCAAGGCTGGCCAGGAGTAGAAAGCGCGCGGATCGCTCCTACAAGCGAAGAACGCAATAAACTTGTGCTTGAACGATTGCGCGGTGTCGCGGCCCATGAGCGCACTGCCAGGTTTATTTCCGTTCTCGCCGCACATGATCCGGATAGCCGCGCGAGTTTTTTTTCCACCGGAGCGACGTCAGGCGTTATTTTGGAAAAAAATTCCGATGATCTGGGAGATGGCTATGGGTATGATCCGTTATTTTATCTCCCTGAATACAAAAAAACTTACGCGCAAATGTTAGTTCGGGAAAAAAATAGTTGTAGCCATAGGGGCAAATCGCTCTTTAGCATGAAATACATTCTCGCCAACCAATACGGCGCCAAGCACATCGTGGTGCCGATTGCGCTGATTATTCGCGATGGCAAAGTTCTTTTGGCGCTTCGCAACGATCCGCATCGAAGCGCGTTTCATAAAAAATGGGAATTTCCGGGCGGGAGCATGGACATGGGGGAGACAATCGTTGGAAATCTCGTTCGAGAAGTGAAAGAAGAAACTGGCTATGACATTGAAATTCTCACCCGATTGTCATACATTGGTATTAATGAACAACAGAGTGTGAGTAATCCGTATCAAGTCTATCTTCTTCCCCATGTGTGCACCATTCGTGGAGGGGAAGAAAAATTGAGCGATGCGGAGGTACTCGAAATTCGCTGGGTTTCACCTGATGAAGTTTTGTCCTATGAGCTCATCGGCAACAACGCCGTAATGTATAAAGAATTTTTGCCGGAATTAAAGCAAATAATAAAAGAAAGACAATTGTAATTAGTCAACTATATGCTCGACATCAAATATATTCGTGAACACGTCAACGAAATAAAAGAAAATTGCGAAAAACGCCGCGTCGTTGTTGACGTCGACAAGCTTTTGGGTTTGGATAAAGAGCAACGGGATCTGCGCCAGCAGATTGATACGCTTCGCGCCGAGCGAAACAAAAAATCAAGGGGGAAACCGACGCCTGAAGAAATTGACAAGATGAAGACTGTGGGGGGGGAAATAGCGAAATTAGAGAAGGAATTTTCAGAAGGGGAAGGGGAATTTACGGCGCTCATGTATGGTTTGCCAAATTTGACGCATCCAGATGTTCCAGCGGGCAAGGATGAAAGTGAAAATCAGGTAGTGCGCAAGGTGGGGGAGCCAACGACGTTTTCGTTTCAGCCAAAAGAACACTACGAATTGGGCGAAGCACTGGGCATGATCGATATTGAACGCGCTGCAAAAGTCACAGGCAGTCGTTTCGGGTACTTAAAAGGTGACATCGCGAGGCTTGAATTTGCTCTTATCCAGCACGCTTTGTCTGTTGTAACTGATGAAAGAGTATTACAAGAAATTATCGCAAAAAAAAATTTAACTGTACCAGCAAAACCGTTCACTCCAGTGGTGCCGCCAGTCATGATCCGGCCAGATGTGATGCACAGAATGGGCCGACTCGAGCCAAAAGAAGAACGATATCATATCCCAAGCGACGACCTTTATTTGGTCGGCAGCGCCGAACACACGCTTGGCCCCATGCACATGGACGAAACACTCACAGAAGCTGATTTGCCGCTGCGCTATATCGGTTTTTCTACTGCATTTAGAAGAGAGGCTGGTTCGTATGGCAAGGACACAAAAGGAATTTTACGCGTTCATCAGTTTGATAAGCTGGAAATTGAATCTTTTACGTTCCCGGAGCATGGCGAGGCTGAGCAGGATTTTATTATTGCGATTCAGGAATATTTGATGCAATCTCTCGGCATTCCGTATCAAGTAATTTTCAACTGCACCGGGGACATGGGCGCGCCTGATTATCGGCAATTCGATATCGAAAGCTGGCTGCCCGGGCAAAATCGCTACCGAGAAACGCACACCTCGGACTACATGACCGACTTTCAATCGCGTCGTCTCAATATTCGAGTGAGACGGAAAAATGACGAGACAGAATTTGTACACATGAATGATGCAACAACCTTTGCGATTGGTCGCACATTGATTGCTATTATGGAAAATTATCAGGAGCAGGATGGTACAATTCGTATACCAGATGTGCTTCAGCAGTATATGAGCGGGAAAACAGTTATACAATGAGTTATTACAATGATAGAAAAAAATGCACTTATCATTTTACCCGGCTGGGGCGGCAGTCATGAAACATGGGCTGATTTTATTGCACTTGCACAAAGAGATTTCAACGTGGTTTGCATCGACTTGCCCTGCTTTGGCACCGAACCATGCCCTACTTCTGTATGGGGCGTAGAGGAATACAGCAATTTAGTTTTCGACAAAATCAAAGATTCTAAATTCCAGATTCTAAATTCCAGATTCATTCTCTTGGGACATTCTTTCGGCGGACAAGTAGCAGTAAAAGTAGCGTCCGAGCGCCCGGAGATCTTCTCTCACCTCATCCTAATTGGCGCGGCTGTTATTAGGCCATCACGCAAAATCCGCCGTTTTATTCTGGGCAAATTGGCGCAGACGGGAAAATTCTTTTTCTCATTTCCCATGATTGAAGATTATGGCGCGTGGTTCAAAAAAGTATTTTATGCCGGTATTGACGCTCGTGATTATCCGAGAACTGTTGGTTTAAAAAGAGAGATTTTCAAAAAAATTATTCGGGAAGATTTATCCCATTTGCTCCCTGAAATTAAAATTCCAACATTGGTCGTTTGGGGTACGCACGATACATACGTGCCACTTAGGGATGGCAAAAAAATTGCCAATCTCCTGCCAAACAGCAGTCTTAAAATCATTCCCAAAGGGAAACACGGGCTTCATTTGCAGGACCCGAATGGACTTTTGGAGATAATCCGCGCTTATGTTCAGTAGTCTCAATATATTAATTGCCTTTCTTTGGCTCATAAGCGCCATGATTGACTACGCTGATTTTTGCTATTTGTGGCAGCTAAAAGAATACCGACTCGATCGAATCCGCGACTTTTTTTCCACGGTCCAAGGCAGGCGGTATTGGTTGAAATACAATCTTTTATTTCGTTCCATTATCGCCCTTATTCTATTTTTTTGGCCTCTGAATGACATACATTTTGTCCAGTGGATATTAATCGCTCTTTTTACTTTGGACATCGTTCGTGGAGTTAAGCTTTTTTTGCAGCACGAACTGCGCAGGCCGGTACTGACCATGCGAGCTATGCTTATTTTGGCGGCGTCCATCGGTCTGGAGGCGGTAACCATTATTTTATCAGAAGATTGGGCAGTCTTTTTCCTCCTTCTTATAATTCGTTTTTTTGTTCTGAGCCTTGCCGTCTACATCACTGGACAATTTACACGCATTTGGAAACAAAGGATCATCCGGAGAGCCGAAAGAAAACTCGCTGACTTTCCCAAGGTTCGAGTTATTGGCGTGACTGGGAGCTATGGCAAAACCACGGTCAAAGAATTTTTGACGCATATACTTAAAGCAAAATATCGGGTAGTATCAACACCTAAACATACTAATACTGACATTGGCGTAGCCCAGTTCATTTTGCAGACGAATTTCAACGACGTCGATATCTGTATTGTTGAGATGGGCGCGTACAGAATTGGAGAAATTAAAGCAATTACTGATATTGTTCATCCCACGATTGGTATTTTAACCGCAATAAATGAGCAGCATTTGGCACTTTTTGGCACGATACAAAATACTCAAACAGCCAAATATGAGCTTTTGCGGTCGCTTCCCCCTGATGGTTTGGTTATTACCAACTCAGATAATCCGTATTGTATTGAATTTTTGCATGATCTTCAGTGCAGTACTGTACAATTGTTTGGTACCGAAACGACAATTGAATCACCACCCCAGATTATTCTTTTAAGCGCAAAGGAAACAAACACAGGGGTAGCGTGTGAATTTAAAAAACAATCTGGAAGTGTCGTTTCTCTCGAAACCTCGCTTCATGGAGCTCACAGTTGTATGAATCTGGCGCCGTGCATTCTCGCGGCGGAATTTTTAGGATTGAGTGATCTTGAAATTGAGCGACAAGTGAAAACGCTTGTCCCGCCAGAAGCACCTCTGCATGTTCAGTCGTATGGCCAATCTCTTATTATTGATGACAGTTACAACTCCAACCCCAATGGTTTCAAGTCAGCGCTTGATTACCTGTCCACGTTTCCATCTCATCGACGACGTATAGTTGTGACCAGGGGTATGCTGGAATTGGGTGAAAAAAGCCAGGAAATTCACGAAAAAATCGGTGGGGAAATCACTTTTGTCGCTGATGAACTCATACTCATTAGCCGCGATTTTGAGGCGCCACTCCGTCGGGGTGTTGGGACAAAATATCGAACAAAAATTGTACTCAAATACAAACCAGAAGAACTTTTGGAATATCTTCGTACTTTCAAAGATAGCGGAGCGGTGATTCTTGTGGAAAATAGAATCTCCGAGTTAGTGCGGTACGAGCTTCAACTATGAAATCGACTATTTTTACCGGTTTTGCTCCCAATCTTAATACCTCTGATACCATTCGAGCATGTCAACTCCTCTTTTGTCCTTGGCGATGGAGAGTGGGGGACAGTGGTACAAAGGCAGTGCAATGGTTGGAACAATTTTTTGGCACGACTGTTTTTTTGTGCGATAGCGGACGATCAGCCTTGGCAATCGCTCTCCGTGGATTGGGAATAAAAGCAGGGGATGAAGTCTTGGTACAGGCATTTACCTGTCTGGTCGTAATCAACGCAATTCGATCTGTTGGCGGAGTGCCGGTATATGTTGATATTGGTCGGGATTTTAATATGGATCCAGCGGACGTAGCCAAAAAAATAACACCGCAAACAAAAGTGATAATTATCCAGCACACGTTTGGAATACCAGCGCCAATGAGCCAGCTTTTGGACATTGCAAAAAAATACAGCCTCCTGACGATAGAAGACTCTGCCCACGCGCTAGGAGGAACTTTTGGCGGTAAAAAGCTAGGTACATTTGGCGATTTGGCAATCATTACGTTTGGCAGCGACAAGGTGGTTTCTTGCGTGCGAGGCGGTGGAATTATCGTAAATAATAGAATGTTTCAGGTGACCATTTCAAAGCTTGTTCAAGAACTGCCGCTTCCACCGCGCCGGGTTGTTCTACAGCACCTTCTCCACTATCCTTTTTTTGGGATCGGCAAACGCCTGTATTCGTTAGGGGTATGGAAGGCAATTGTCTGGCTTGCCCATATTCTATGTCTCATCAGTCGTACGATTTA
>JBBTRO010000082.1:0-3050 GCA_038065155.1 Patescibacteria group bacterium | reverse complement strand
TCAAAAGTGAAAGTGTTAGAAATGACGTCTAGGTACTTACCAAAGGTTTTTTTGTGAATATTGAGCCGTGTACTGAGCTCATGGTGATTGAGCAAGTTGCCGCTCTCATGCGCCAGGATTTCCATGAGCTGGATGTAGGCATCGACATTTTCCAGTCGGAGGAAACTGGAAATATCTTTTTCAATATAGCGATGAATAACGTCGCCGAGGATAGAGTACTTTTTGGTTGGATTTGGCTCCTCGGCCACATCCGGGTAGCCGCCCCAATAAACAAAATCTTTGAAATGCTCTTTGAGGTCTTCTTTATGCTTGTCATAAAATTCTTGTTGGGCGCCTGAATCGCCGATGGGCAGGTGTTCGGTATAAGAAAAGTCAGACAGAGCCTGGAGGTATTCTCGCAGTGATAAATGGCGCAAAGAGAAAACAATTTTTTTCTCATAGCCTTCTGGCGTTGTGGAAAGACTGACCAATGCGGAGGTGACCGAGGCGGTGCCAATAATTTGTACGGCTTTTCCTGTCGCCAAATCAATTTCTTTCAAAAATTCCGCCGGATCTTTTATAAAGTGGACATCATCAATAAAGAGAAAGACTTTTTTTGATTCTTGTAGCGAGTATTGCTCTCGTAGCCAACGGACAAAAAGTTTGGGGTCGCGGAGCATGCTCTCATGTCGTCGTTGTTCGGCATTAATAAAAATTGTCGTATCTCCACGATCTTTAAGGACTTTTTCGAGGTGAAGGATGAGTTCAGTTTTCCCTACGTGACGGCCACCTTTAATGATAATCATTTTTTCACCGCCAAGCTCGGCCAAAATTTTTTCGGTAATAATTCGCTTGATCATACGTCGTATATTGTAAGTCTACATAAATCATATCAGGGACTTGGCTTTTTTTCAATTATTTCATCCCAAGGCGCAGACTTTATTAATCAATTTAGGCTATTAAATGTAATTTTTACATTGAAATATTGACACTAGTATATTTTTTTGCTATTATATCTCTAGAAGCCCATGCATTATGAAACATTTTCTTTACTATACTCTATTTTTGCTCATAATTGGCCTCATAGCAGTACCGTTTGAAGGGGCGCTGGCTCAAGAATTTTTGAGGCCATCGCTTTTGGGCCAAGAATTGCGTGGGAATATGTGGGAAATATCGGCTTTGACCCCTGTTCGGGAATGGCAAAGAAGTGTTGAGCTCGAGGGGTTGCTCCGGGCCTACGCGGCTACGGCGGTACTGCCTGAGATAACAGAAGATCGTATGCATGAGGAACTGAAACGAGTGAATGAATGGCAAACCAGTCTAACGGCAGAGTTCGCGCAGGATTCTATCGTACAACAAAAGCTGTTATTTCCACTTCGAGATGAACAAATAAATGATGTCTTGATGATGCGAGAACGGTTTTTGGAAGCGATCGACCTTGATCTCCTGCCTCCCCAAGTCATTGAACAGATTGAAAAAGATTTGACGATAGCTGAACAGGATGTGCTTGGCATGACCAATGCCATTTTGAAAAATGACATCGTCATGCTTCGGGATTTTTGGCTTGACAGCGTGTATCGGATGCGCCTGGCTGAACAATTTCTTTCATCCACTACGGGCCTATTCACTTACGTCAATGGGACCGCGTAGCGGAAACGATTTTTCCGTTTCTCCTGACGAGAGCCGAGCGTGAACCTATACGCTTCCTGAGGCATGCAGGAAGTCAGAATCCAGCAGGTTCGTTCTCGCCTCGTTGGGGCGGACGCAATGGCTCTCACTATGTGGGGGTCATTGTTTTTTCTGCACTACATAAATGAAGAAACAACAAAACACCCCGATACGTCGGGGTGTTTAATGTTTTTGGGATTTACGCGTTTGGCCCCCAACGAAATTCGCCTCGGCTCATTTCGTTACTCCTTAAAATATAGTTTTTGGAGTAACAGATTGAGCCGAGGCGAAATCTGTTCAATCGCGTAAGTTCTAGTTTTAATGCTTTTTTAATTTTAATTAGTATTTGTATTCACTCATTCTTGGGCCTTTGTACTCGCCACCCGTCGTCCCTGACTCACCAACAGAGACCGTAATTTCATTAGAGTAGGTGCCACAAGTATTGTTACCTAGATATTCACAGACTCGGACATAGTATGTCCCCGCGCCATCTTTGGGCCAGATTTTGGTGTAGCGTTTGTAGCCAACTGGCAAGGCTCTAGCCGTACCCAAGGTCGGATTCGGACTCCTCGAGAAAAGCACGCGCATGCCGCGATCCATGCCCCGCGTAATACTTCCCCCAATGGTCCAGGAAACATGTTCCGGCGCTGGGTCATTGGCGGTGAGGGTGATGCTTGTCACAGTTGAGACGCCGGTACCGGTACGATTGCTTTTCCATTCGCCAGAAGTTTTGTCAAAGTATTCATTGTTCTCGCCCTGGCCGCGAACCGTAATTGTAACTTCGTTGGAATAAGTGCCACAGCGATCACCGAGGAATTCACAGGCGCGCACATAGTAAGTTCCATCCCCATCTTTGGGATAAATTTTGGCATAATTTTTCCAGCCTACTGGCAGAGCATAATTACTGCCATAGGTCGGATTTGGATTTTTTGAAAAGAGCACGCGGATGCCGCGCTCCATGCCGGTTGCCAAATTTCCATTTACGGTCCAGGATACACGCCCGGCTTCCGGAGAATCGGCGACGAGCGTAATACTCGAGACGCTTGATTCGCCTGGTGTTCCAGAATAGATTTCTTTTTTATAATCTTTTACCTCTTGCTTCGCTTCTTCTTTTGCCTCAGTCTGTATTTCAGCGACGACCAAATCTTCGGCCATGGCCAGTTTTACGGGATCCGCCAGGACTCCCAATTGTTTGACAAATTTGCTGTCGGCGGAGTCTTGATCTTTGTTCCAGGTGACGAAGTCGTCGCCAACCACCGCTTCAACCGGAAGAGCGCTTACTTCCTCAACTTTTTTTGGCTCCTCGATGTTTACCACATAGTAGGATGAGCCTTCCGGAACCACTGCTGTGGCAGTAACCTCTAGCTTATCAGTAATCACCTGAACCGCACTATGGTAGACCT
>JBBTRO010000081.1:0-5217 GCA_038065155.1 Patescibacteria group bacterium | reverse complement strand
AGATTTGGCTGCGGTTTCTTTTTTAATTCTTCAGCGACCTTCAAAACATAGAGCATGTCGGCTTTGGAGAGTTCATTGGTAGAGATAATGTTTCGTCCTTTCCACGAGGTTGGCATACAAGTCAAAAATTATGTTAAGTACTCTTTCCAAGATATCACTGGAATATCATCTCGATCAAGCGTTGTGAGACATTTTAGAAATATCTCCGCGATTTGGGCATTGGTGATAAGTGGAACATGGTGGTCAACCGCGAGGCGTCGGATGGTAAAGCCATCGGTCAGGGTAGCTGATTTTTGGTGATTTGGTATGTTTATAACCAGATCAACCTGCTGCTCGGCGATAGCGCTGACGACATTGGGTTCAAGTTTTTCACTCGCTTTGTAAACACAACGTGAGCCAATGCCGTTTTGGGCTAGAAGTGCCTGGGTTCCTTCGGTAGCCGAAATTTCCCACCCAGCTTCTTCAAGCTGTCGGAGGAGTGGGATGAATTTTTCTTTTTTCCCGTTGGCACCGCCAATCGAGATGAGGAGCCTTTGGCCGCGCACGGCTTGCTCTGTCGCCGACCAGGCGAGATATAGGGCCTCCATGTATTGTCGTCCGATACAAGCGACTTCTCCGGTGGAAGCCATCTCGACTGCGGCCACGGGGTCAGAGCCTTTCAGACGCTGGTAGGAAAATTGGGACATCTTAACCCCTACATAGGGTAATTCAAGGGTCTCGTAGTCAGTTGATTTTGGCGACTGATTTATGAGGACACGACTAGCGAGATCGATAAAATTGTGCCCGGTAACTTTAGAGACAAACGGGAAAGATCGAGAAGCACGAAGGTTGCATTCGATGACTTTTATATCATTGTCTTTGGCCAAAAATTGAATATTAAAGGGGCCGCTGATGTCGAGCGCTCGAACAATTTTTTGAGCGATTGCTTTTGTTTGCCGGATCGTGTCCAAATAGAGGCGTTGCGGCGGGAGGACGATCGTGGCATCGCCGGAATGAACGCCCGCGTATTCGATATGTTCACTGATCGCCTCGATAACAATGCTTCCGTGATTCGCGACACCATCTATTTCCAATTCCTTGGCGTGTTCAATGAATTTTGAGATGACGACCGGATGATCGGGGGAGAGTGTCGTTGCCTCAGCGATGTAGGTAGTGAGTTCATCGGCATTGTAGACTACGTTCATGGCGGCGCCAGAGAGTACGTATGAAGGACGGACCAAAAGTGGATAGCCGACTTCATCGCCGAATTGCTTTGCTCGCTCGAGCGTGGTGATTTCTTGCCACTCCGGCTGGTCAATACTTAGATTATTGAGAAGGGCAGAAAATGTATAACGATTTTCGGCACGGTCAATATTGCGAGGATCAGTTCCGAGGATTTGGTATCCGGCAGTATGGAGCGGAAGAGCAAGGTTATTGGCGATTTGCCCGCCGACAGAGACAATGATACCTTTTGGTTTTTCAAAGTCAGCAATGTCCTGTACGCGCTCATTGGTTAGTTCTTCAAAATACAGCCGGTTACATTCATCATAGTCTGTCGAGACGGTTTCAGGGTTCGAGTTAATAATAATTGCCGGGTGCTTTAGAGATCGGATTGCTCGAGCGGCGTTTACCGCACACCAGTCAAATTCGACGGATGAGCCGATGCAGTAGGGACCGGAACCAAGAATAATGATTGGCGGTTTTTTTGATCTGGTAACGTCGTGTTCTGTCCCATGATAGGTGGTGTACAAATAATTTGTTTCAGCAGGAAATTCTCCAGCGAGAGTATCGATTTGTTTTACGACCGGCGTAATGTTGTGCGTCAATCGAAGCGTGCGGATAGCATTTTCGGTTTTTTTCTTTATTTTGCCAATGGCCTTATCCGAAAAGCCCAGTTTTTTGACGCTCTGTATAAGTTCAGGATTTAGGGGATCTTCTTTCAGTCTTTTTTCCATGTCGACAACAGTCTTGAGGTGAGAGAGAAACCACGGATCAATTTTGGAAAGCCCATGTATTTCTTTGAGCGTGTGGCCGGTTCTTAGATACTCATATATAGCAAAGAGTCGGCGGTCGGTTGGTTCCATGATTTCCTGACGCGGATCGGCAATAGGCGCGTGATCAGTAATACCCGAGACACCAATATTCAGCGATCGAATGGCCTTTTGCAAACTTTCTGGAAAAGAACGGCCAATCGCCATCACTTCGCCGACACTTTTCATCTCTGTGCCAATGCGACGGTCGGCGGTTTTGAATTTTGTTATATCCCAGCGCGGGATTTTGACGACAATGTAATCAAGGGCTGGTTCAAAGAAGGCGCTGGTCTTTTTGGTAATACTATTTTTGATCTCGTCAAGTCGAAATCCCAGCGCCAGTTTGGCCGCCACATATGCAAGCGGGTAACCGGTCGCTTTGCTGGCCAAGGCAGAGGAGCGGGATAGCCGAGCATTAACCTCGATCACGCGATATTCGCTCGTTTTCGGATTAAGCGCATATTGAATATTACATTCGCCAATGATCCCGAGGTGGCGAGCAACGCGGATAGCGGTTTCGCGCAGTGTGTGGTATTCAGTGTTGGTGAGCGTTTGAGACGGGGCAACGACGATACTTTCGCCGGTATGCACTCCCATCGGGTCAAAGTTTTCCATATTACAGACCGTGACCACATTGTCCGCACTGTCTCGGACGATTTCATATTCAATTTCTTTCCAACCACCCAGGTATTCTTCAATAAGAATTTGTGGTGCATTGTGGAGCGCGGCGCTCGCTCGCTCGCGGAGTATGGTTTCATTCTCAATTTTCCCCGAGCCTAAACCGCCGAGTGAATAGCCCGAGCGCATCATGATCGGGTACCTGATTTTTTTTGCTGCGGCAACAGCCTCTTTTACAGTTTTTACGGCGATACTTTTTGGGGTTGGGACATTGATTTTGGCTAGCGCTTGTTTAAAAAGATCGCGGTCTTCCGTAATTTTAATCGCTGTGACTGGAGTACCAAGGACTTTAACCTTGTGTTTTTTTAGAATACCCTGTTCCTCTAGAGCAAGGCCAAGGTTGAGCGCAGTTTGGCCGCCAAAACCCAGAAGGATGCCATCTGGTTTTTCTTTGGCAATAATTTTTGTTATTGTTTCCACGTTGAGCGGCTGTAAATACAATTCATCGGCCATGGTACTGTCGGTCTGGATCGTGGCAATGTTGGGATTTACCAGCACCGTTTTTACCTTTTCTTCTTTGAGCGCCTTAATTGCCTGCGAACCAGAATAGTCAAATTCGCCGGCTTGGCCGATACGAAGACCGCCAGAGCCGAGGATGAGGACTTTTTTGGGACCAATATGACCCATAGGACCTATAGCATTGAAAAAAATTGTTTAAATAGCTCCCTCGTATCCGTTGGTCCCGGACTCGCTTCGGGGTGGAATTGCACAGAAAAGAAAGGGAGGGTTTTGTTAGCAATGCCTTCGACTGAGCCATCGTTGAGATTTCGAAAATTGACGTACCAGCCCGCGGGAATGGTCTTTTCTACTACAGCGTAGCCATGATTTTGACTGGTGAGAACACAGTGATTCTTTTTTATGTCGAGGCATGGTTGATTTTGGCCACGGTGACCGTAAGGGAGTTTGTAGGTTTTGGCACCGGCGGCGAGCGCCATGAGCTGGGACCCAAGACAGATACCAAAAATTGGCTTTTTATACGTAAACGCTTTTTTGAGAATCTCGATTGTTTTAGTACACTGGGCTGGATCTCCGGGGCCATTGGACAGAAAGACGCCGTCAAATGGTTCTTTTGTATAATCATAGTCGTATGGTACGCGAACGAGCGTGGCTGGGTACTCCTGTAAACAACGCACGATGTTTTCTTTCATCCCGCAATCAACCATGATAATTTTTTTTCTTCCTTTACCATAGATTTTTTTCTTTGCAATCGAGACTTCGCCAACCAAGTTTTCTTTATTTGGATCATCAAAATGATTCCAAATTCGAGATTCCAAATTCGAGATTCTCGTATTAATGGCTCCCAGCATCACCCCAGATTCTCGCAGGAGCTTGGTCAGCGCCCGGGTATCAACACCAGTGATAATCGGCACTTTCTGCTCTTTTAGCCATTCCAAAAGCGACACCGTGCCTTCATGATGGCTCCAATTCTCACACGCTTCACTCACAACCACGCCTCGAGCGTGAATTTTTTTGGATTCCCAGAGTGATGGTTTGGGGACACCATAGTTCCCAATCAAGGGGTAGGTAAAAGTAAGAATTTGCCCGGCATAGGATGGGTCGGTGAGTGACTCTATGTAGCCCATCATGCCGGTATTAAAGACAACTTCGCCTGGGCAGAGGTCAGTTTGCCACGCAGGGGATAGGCCGGAGAAAGTGACGTTGTTTTGTAGTATCAATTGGGCTGGTTTCATAAAAAAACATCCCGCCTAGCGGGATGTTATCTCAATGTAAAGGTAATTTTTGATGAACTGTGTGTGGTGCGAATTTCTCATATCCCATACAGCGTACCAAGGAGATTGGGCATCGTCAATGGGGTTATCCACACATTATCGCAACTGTTCTCTGAGCAGTTTTTCCACCACGACCGGGTCGGCAGTGCCCTCGGTTGCGCGCATGACCATGCCGATCAGGAATTTAATGACCGGTTCTTTGCCAGATTTGAATTGATCAACTTGGTCGGGGAATTTGCGAATAATATCCGCCACGGCTTCGCCAATTTTTTCGGCATCATTCACTTGGCCATAGCCTTTTTCTTCCATCAGGTGAGTGGGGTCCATGTCGACGCCAGAGTCAATCATTTCAGTGAGTAGTTTTTGTGCGTTGGTGGAATTGATTTTGTTCGTGAAAATCAACGCGACAAATTCGGCAAAGTTTTCCGGAGAAATCTTGAGAAGACGAATATCCATTTTACGTTCAGCGAGTAGGGCAGTGAGCTTGTTCGTCATCCAGCTGCCAGCGAGCTGAGATAAGCGAGACGTCGGTTTTTCTTGACTTGTCTCGTCTTTGAGGCTGGCAACCCACTCCGAGAGTTCGCTCATGACATTATCCGTAAAATCAGCCCAAGCTTCGTCGTCACTCAAGAGCTTGACATCAGCATAGGACAAACCATATTCGGCGTGGAAACGGATTCGTTTAGCCTGGGGCAGTTCAGGCATTGGTTCTCCGCCAGCAATTTTGCGTGGATGAAACGGGGGTAAATCCGGATCTGGAAAATAGCGGTAGTCGGCGGCATTTTCTTTGACACGTTGAA
>JBBTRO010000080.1:0-1546 GCA_038065155.1 Patescibacteria group bacterium | reverse complement strand
TCGTGCCAGCACCGATCACCGCCATGATCGTGAGCGCGATGACGATTTCGATCAGTGTGAAGCCGCGGGCTAAATTCCTAGCACGAGAAAGAGAGAGAGAACGCTTCATAATTATCTCCTTAGAACAACCAAGCGTATAGACCGTACAACGAAGTAATGCTGTAAGCACCCATCATCAATAGTAATGCGTAATTGCGACGCTTTGCGCTGGCATAAATCCAAAGCACGTTAGAAATAAGAAAAAACACGAACCCATACCCGGACGCTGCGGAATTAAAGGCCAACAGCATCGAACCCAACAAACCGGTGGCCATTCCACCCCATTCAGGGCCAAAGAAAACATGGTTACTGGCCCAATTCACCGACGCGCGCTCCAGGCTTGGCTTGGTACATGGGTTTCGCATCTGTCAAAAAGAGTCTGTAACTCGCTGTTGGCCTGATTGGCAAGGCTTTTCAGAATGGTTTTGCCTTTATCAGCCGTGGCGAGAGACGGTCGCCCCAAAACTCCGTTCTTGGTATATCCATCCATGCCAAGCACATGCATGAGAGGACGTTCTGCCTTTGTCTCATCCCAGGCCCGCTCCAAATTGACCAAATCTGGGCGGACGGAAAGCAGAATGCTGGATTCTATTTCTCCGGCATGTACATCATCGTAAACGCCTCCTTCAACCCCAGCTACCGAAGCCGCTTTCGACCAATTGTGTTTGCGCGGAAAAAGAAGAATTTTTGGTATACCGCGGTTAAGTTCCTGGGCAAGGCTGTAAAGTCCGTGATTACCGGTTTGCGCATTCACCAACACAACAACGCCGGCGGCCTGGTTCTCTAACACAGCGGCGACAGTTTCACGCACCAATCCAACCAGGGTTTCTGGACGAAGCGATATAGAGTCACGATGTTCGTGTGAGCAAGAAATGCCGATCGTTGGCAGAACCATATTGGTGTAAAGGTTGGCGTCCGAAATGCCTTGGGAAATGGCCTCAGCAATCAGGCAGTCTGTGTTAAACGGCAGGTGTTCGCCGTGCCATTCATAAGATCCGATGGGAAGTATCGCTATGTCCTTCATATTGTGTCCTTAAACCGTAAATATTTATCGAATGATGAAACTATAACGTCTGAACAGACGAGGTATTTTTAGTCTCTTGAACAGAACTATGGTCTGGTGCTTTCCCGGCCCACGCACGTTTCTGACTAAAAAGCCGATAAAAGGCACGAACGAAATCAGAGAAGACAGAGATGATGCCGAACGAAGCGGAGGCGATAATCAGGCCGAGGCCAACGCAAAGAATAACAAACATCATATTGGGCACCACAACAGCGCCGGCGATCTCGGCGTAGGTTGGGTTCGAATAGGCCAAATACGAATAGAGCCGACTTAAAGCGCCATCAACCCACACAGGCATCAAAAGCACATAGATCGGGTAAGACAGCACTAAACCAAATCCAACTTTAAGAGTGTTCATATTGGCTCCCTGGTAGAAATAAACTATGACGCCAACGCTAATGCGTTTTGTTCATTCACTAACGTACCCAACGCAAAAACCTCGGC
>JBBTRO010000079.1:0-2440 GCA_038065155.1 Patescibacteria group bacterium | reverse complement strand
TTCGGTCTGTGGTAATCGCAAAATATGGGACGCCAAAACCAAATGCGCGGTCGAGGAAATCGGCAGATACTCGGTGAAGCCCTCGACAATACCAAGAATTGCCGCTTGGAGGAGCTTCATACTTTTGTTTGCTTACTTAGTCTACTTTTTGACTTGTTTCCAGAGCCAAAGACCAAGCAGGACTAGATCTGTCATTACGACGAGCCAGGTCAAAAGCCCAAACAGGCCCGCCCCGCCCATCATTCCGCTATAGTAACCCATCATAAAAATCACTCCTTTCTTTGGATATAAAATACCACACGTACAGAAAAAATGATAGCCGTTATTTTACGATCGTCTCAAATTCCATCGGCTCTTCAGTAGCCGCGACCGAAAAATTCACCCGCCCCAAGACCTGCCCGCGCACCGTCTCGACATCCACGCGCCATTTCCCTGGCTGAACACTTGATTTTACGGAATAGCCGCGATACCCCCGGCTGGTACTTCCCGTAATCGAAAACCGAAGACGGTCTCGCGACATCCAGCGCCCTTTTTCGGCATCAAAATATTGCCAATGATGGACGACCGTCGTGCCAAAATTTTTGGGCGCGTAAATTGCCGTATAGAGATACATCTTTTCTCCTGAACGCTTGTGAAAAGTCTCCCGCGGGAGCAGATTCTGCCACCATGATTGATCCTCGATCGAGAGGCGATACTCACCCCTGACCCGAACAATGTCGTGCGCCAATGCCGCATCTCGAAGCGAGAGTGGCACGGGCGGGATGATGTTCAAAAAATACAATCCGTTCATGAAAATGGTGATGGCCCCAACCGAAACGATGAGCGAAGTGCGCTGATGTTTGATAACTTGAGTTACTTTTTCAAGAAACGCGATAAATCCAACGATGAAAAAGAGGCTGATGACACTACTCAAAAGAAATATGAGCGCTCCGATCTTGTGAAAAACAAATGGCAGGATGATGGCCGTGAGCGAAAATACAATAAAGAAATACACGCCAAGTTGCACCGCCGGCCGCAGATAATGGCGGCGAAAGACGTCGTTCGAGATCATGAGAATGACAAAGAGGGCGATAAGCGGCCAGCTCACGAAGATCGTACCGCTAAAAAAATAAAAGATAAATGTTCCGGATAGTAATGCGCCAAAGGTGAACTGTATCAGAAGCGGCGATGCGAGGCGCAGATAGCGCAAAACATTTGTCTGCGGCACCCGATTGGCGTCCCAGCTATGGAGATAGGCGATTGTTCCGCCGGCAACAAGAGCGTATACGCCGAGCAGAACAAACGACGACGTAATATCTATCGTCGCAAAAGTCAGCCAATCGGCACAGACACCAAGCACGAGCGTTCCCGGCATGAGGTAACGCTCATATTTTTCGTACCACGATCTGATCTCGCGATACCGAATCCATTGTTTAATTTTTTCTTTCATAAATATGACCTACGTGTTTGCCGATTTTGCGATAACCGATCTTCTTTTTCGTTCGGTTATGAGAAAGGCAAACGCGTGAGTCCTAATAAAAATTCATCAATCAATCGCGATCCGCCGCAGTTTGGCTAACACAAATTTAATTTTCTCATAGGTGATCCCCTCCGGCAATTGATCTTTGATGGATTTCAGACGGTCCTTCTCGGGTGCATTGGCAATCCCGAGGAGAATCGCTCGTTCTTCGTCCTGAGTTACAAAACGAGAAAAATCAAGTTCGCCGCCGGTTTGATACCAAGCAACGAGATGGTCAAAGACGGTCCGGACGCCAAGTCCGCGGGCTTTGGCGATTTGTTCGGGAGCGTAGTTGGCCTCATAAAGTTTGGCCGTCTCGGCCACAGTGCCCGAGACTCGAAGTTTCTCTGTTTCACCCATGACCGTAAACACACCATCTACTGGAGAAGACGCATCTATACCAAACGAAGGTCGCCAGCGTTCCCGACGCTCGCGCTGTGGCAATTCCTTCCAGGTGTAGTTCATGCAGACATCGCAACTCCCACAATTTGCGTCGTGCGATCCAAGCTCCAGGTCGACAAAATACGAGAGAATCGCGCGGCGGCGACACTGTTTTGTCGTGGCGTACGCAATCATTTTTTCCATCTGTCGATATTTGATATTCGCAATTCTGTCCGCTTCGACCCAAGATTTTCCCTGCGCGAGCATAGTCTGTTTGTTCTGCTGTAAAAAATGGTAATGGAGACCGACGTCGCGCCGGCTGTGGAGCAAAATACAATATGCTCCCTCGCCGTCACGGCCCGCGCGGCCAGCTTCCTGGTAATACCCCTCAAGGCTAGATGGCATGCCGAGATGAATCACAAATCGCACGTCGGCTTTGTCGACACCCATGCCAAAGGCAATCGTGGCGACAATCACTTTGAATTTATTTTCTTGAAAATCATTTTGAATGGCGGTGCGCTGAGTTGCTTCCAGGCCGGCGTGATACGCGGCGGCAGTAAT
>JBBTRO010000078.1:0-6988 GCA_038065155.1 Patescibacteria group bacterium | reverse complement strand
GTTTAAAAATATTTTTAAACTTGAGCCAGGGACGTATCTCTCGTATAAAAATGGTACCATAGAAACAGCACGATACTGGAATCCAACCGTTGGTTCAGCTCCAGCGTCAAAAGAAGAAGCCAAGGAACAGATTCGTTCTCTCATGCGCGATTCAGTCAAGCGCCAGATGATTTCCGAGCGACCCGTTGGCGTGTTTCTTTCGGGGGGCATTGATTCCACTGCCATTCTTGGGTTGGCAACTGAAGTTGCCCAAAAACCGCTGGATACATTTACGGTTGGCTTTAATATTGGCGGTGATAAATTCAATGCCGATTTGCGTTTGGCTCGTGAGACGAGCGCATATTACAAAACGAATCATCACGAACTGATTATTTCCGGCGCCGATGTCTTGAAACACTTGTCAGATGTGATCTATCACATGGATGAACCTGTGGCCAATGCGACCCAAGTGGCGACATACCTATTGTCGCAATTCGCTCGCAAAGATGTCGTGGTGGCATTGGGCGGTGACGGGGGTGATGAATTGTTTGGCGGCTACGAACGATATCGGCTCTCGGCGATGGTTAGTTTTTATCAAAGCAAGATTCCGCTTCGCACTCTTTCCATCTTTGGCGCGTTTATGAAAAAAATTCCGGGTGAGTTTGGCAAAGAGGTGGAAAAGATGATGGTGCCGGCAGGCGCGCCACGACTGTTGTCGTTTATGGCGCAAAAAGAGAGTGACATCGCACGAATGTTACGCGCCAATAAAGCGAATGTGACGCCAATATTTTTTGAGAAATATTTTCGACCGCTCAATCCTGACGTCGAAAATGCGCTTATGTGGGCGGATCTTCGCTCCTGGCTGCCAGATGAATCCTTGGTTCGAAGCGATAAGCTGTCCATGGCCTTTGCGTTGGAACAGCGCGTGCCGATTCTTGATCACCGCCTCGTGGAATTATCACTTTCGATTCCGTCGAAGTGGAAGATGCAAGGCAAAGAAAAAAAATCATTATTCAAGTCAGCGATACAAGAGTATATCCCGCCACACCTTCTGAACGAACCAAAGCGCGGCTGGTTTTCGCCGGCGTCCGAGTGGTTGCGCTATGACCTAAAATCATTTGCCGAAGAAGTATTTACTCCGAGTTTTGCCCCAGACACTGAAGAATGGTTGAATTTTCCCGAGATTCGCACCATGTTTTACGATCACATCGAACGTAGATCGTATCATATGAATCTTTTGTGGGCGGTGCTGACGTTTCAGCTTTGGTATCGGCGTTTTTTCACCTAAGCACCTGAACACCTGAGCACCCAAGCACATAGTTTAACGGCGTTAAAGTGATCGGGTGCTTGAGTGCTGGGGTGCTCAGGTGACAATGTTATGAAGAAAATACTAGTCATTACCCCCAAATTTCCTTATCCAGAAGCCGGCGCCGATGAGCAGGATCGTGCCGAAGGATTGCGGCAATTGAAGCGTATTGGGTATGAGGTGCGCGTGATTGCCAAGTGTTTTGATTGGCAGAAGAAGGACGAAATTTTTACTCGGTGGGAGGATGAGGGAATTGCGGTAACACTTGTTCCTTATTCAAAACAAGGTAAACCGTGGTGGATACTCGATCGCGCGGCGGCGGAGTATGCTGAACCAGTGATAAAGCGAGTATTGCGAGAGGCACTCGGTTCGTATCGGCCAGATTTGGTGTGGTTTGATTATACATACCTCTGGCCGCTATACCGCGAGGTAAAAAAAAGGAAACTCCCGATCGTCGTGCGTTCGATCAATGTGGAATCGCGGCATTTTTTGGAGGAAGATGGCCAGTCATTTATCAACTATCTTAAATTTATTCCAAAAAATCATACTGAAAAAATAACGGCGCAAATGGCTGATGTGCTGTTTTCCATTACACCGTATGAACGGGAGCTCTACGAACATATGCCAGCCAAACATGTGGTGAACCTACCACTTCGGGGTCTCGCGGGGAAGCTCGGCACGCATAGGCCGAAAGAAACCGATCAGCTTCAGGTATTTTTCTCCGGCTCGACCTATACTGTCGCGCACAATCGCCGCGCCTTGGAATTTATTGTAAAAGATGTGGCGCCAGCGATGTTCAAAACACATGATAAAAAATTTACTTTTCACATTACAGGAGCAAAGTTTCCGACTGACCTGGAGCCATGGATTCGAGATAATATAGTGTATGAAGGATTTGTGAATGATATGGACTCTTTTTTGACGAACATGGATATCGCTCTTGCCCCATCGTTTTTTGGCGCCGGCATGCAGCAGAAAATTTTTGAGCCGATCTCTAGGGGATTCCCGACGGTTACGAATGAACGAGGCTTGGCTGGGTATCCATTTGTTCCAGGACAGGATGTCTTAGTTGCTGAGTCAGTTCAAGAGTATTGTAAGGCGTTGGAGTCACTTGTGCCATCGCCTTTTAGGCAGAAATTGTCGCAAAACGCAAAGCACAAAAGCAAACAATTGTTCCAACAAGATATATCTGATCAAATTGTTCGCACTGAACTCGAAAGTCTATAACAATTATGAAAATCAATGCCTATATTGATGCCGCAAATTTACATAAAGCCATTCAAGAATTAGGCTGGGTACTTGACTATGGCCGATTTCGAGTTTGGCTGAAAGACAAATATCGTGTTGATCAGGTATATCTGTTTATTGGACTTGTGCCCAAGCATAAAGATATGTACACTCGGTTACAGGAGGCAGGGTATACTCTGGTATACAAAGAAGTGACCTACGATGGAGCGGGTAAAGTAAAAGGGAATTGCGATGCCGATTTGGTGCTGAAGGTAGTTGTTGATTATTTTGAGAGAAAGTTCGATGCCGCTATTTTGGTATCAAGTGATGGTGATTATGCAGGCATGGTAAGTTTTTTGAAGGAGAAGGGCGCCTTTCGTTCTCTTGTGTCGCCGAGTAATCACTGTTCTTTTTTGCTTCGGAAGTTGAACATTTCGATTGTCCATTTACATACCCAGAGAAATAATATTCAAAAACGACCTTAAAAAGAAAAAGCCCCCGGCGGGGACAAAACTCCGCAAGGGTCTTTTTCATAATGATACCATCATCATAGCACATTATGTCCATGTCGTCAAGGCCAATAAAACTTCTCGTGTGCACACAAAAAGTTGATCGCAATGATTCTGATCTTGGATTTTTTCATGTATGGCTTGAAAAAATGGCCAGCCAGGTTGATTCGATAACCGTCATTTGTCTCGAGAAAGGGGAGTATAAGTTGCCAAGCAATGTGACAGTATTGTCGCTTGGAAAAGAATATCGCATATCGCGTATCGCATACCTCTTCCGTTTTTATTATTATTTGTGGCAATATCGCCGCGATTATGACGCTGTCTTTGTCCACATGAATCCCGAATACGCTATTTTGGGCGGGCTACCATGGCGGCTCTGGGGAAAGAAAGTTTTATTGTGGTACATGCACAAAGCCGTGAATTTTCGTCTGTGGCTTGCGGAGAAATTTGTGACTAAAATTTTTACCGCCTCAAAAGAGAGTTTTCGTTTGCCGAGTAAAAAAGTGGAAGTGACTGGACATGGCATTGATGTAGATCATTTTGCATCTCGCACCGAAAATAAACCGGACAATGCCTGGAAATTTTTATGGGTTGGCCGTATCAGTCCGGTAAAAGACTTGGAAACGGTGATTTTGGCTGTTGCGGCATTGAAAAAAATGCGACCCAATTTTAGTATCACTCTTGATGTGGTTGGAGAGCCAATCACCAATGCTGATAGAGAATACAAGCGGACGATTGAAGAATTGGTAAATAAAGAAGCTATGAAGGGTATTGTTCGTTTTGCTGGGGGCAAAAAGTATTCAGAAATGCTCGGGGAGTATGGCACTCATCATGCTTTGATTCATACGAGTCGAACCGGTAGCCTTGATAAGGTGGTTTTGGAGGCGCTCGCCGCCGGGATATTGGTCTTTACTTCAAGCGAAGCTTATGCTGGTTTTGGCGATCTGGTGGTCCGTTTTTCGGCTAATAACTACGAAGATTTGGCTCAAACTATTGAAAAAAACATGATTTCTGGTATACTTGATAACACCGCAGAACGGCGAAATTTTGTTCGAGAACGCCATAATCTTAATCTGCTTGTGTACAAAATTGATGATTATCTGTCGTTAGATAAATTTTAGGTTAATACCAAAATTTATGGTCTCATATGTAGAGCCAAAAGGAGAAAAGATTAAAGTTTTACAGCTTCATTTTTATGAAAGATATAAATTTTCAATTGGATGATGAATGGTTGGTACGAGTAAGTGCCATTGCGGCCGGCTCCGCTTTTATATTTTTTAGTATTCGGGTAGTTTTTGAAGTTTTTCTATTTAATGATAATTTTAGTCTTTTTTATTCCAGGGCATGGATGCTAGACACACAATTGATTCTGCTGTCTATGGCTGCTATTTTTTTATTTTTATACGCGGTAAAGAAAAGGTTTCTTACCATTAGTATAATTACTGGCACGCCGTTTTTAATTGCGTTACTTATTTTGTGGCTGGTGTTTAGTGGTGATCATCAGAAAGGCCAGGGCGCTATTTTTTTGGCTGTCTTTGGATTTCCAATAGCCTACACAGTTGCGTTTCTCGTTGCTGTTTTTAAAAGGCAAAAATTTTTATGGATTCCGCCTCTTCTTATTCTTATGAGTTTTTTCGTTTATTTATTCTCGCCTGTTCTAAAGACTTATATAGCCAGGACAAACCGACTGTCTGGGCAGAATGTTGTTGACAAGACTGATAATATCCTGTCAAAAGGGGCTGCGATCGCGTCTTTGCCGAAGGCAAACGATGAGACAATTCTTACCAAGACCGTGATAATTAGTAAATTAGAGGATGCTGATAAACAACTCATGCCGGTTCTTTGTCCAAAAGGGAAAAGTTGCGATTTTAGTCTGCTCAATACTGAGCCTGCGGATGAGAATCTCGCGTGGTTCGCTCCAGCGTACGATCTTGCGCTAAGCGTACCATTCAATAATCGTTGGGGAACTATTGGATTTGGTATCGCTCCAGTGTGGGAGAGCTCGCTAAGGGGTAGTTGGGTAAATTGGAAAGAAAACACTGCAGCCTATTCTTTTGGGCCACTTGAAAACGAACGTGCTGGACAGGGTATCTGGAGGCGGTATTATCTCTATATTCAAGCGGCCGAGACTGCGGAAGAGGTACTAAAAGAACTCAAAGATGAAGACGTGACATTTTCACCAAAGCTGATACAACTCAGCAATGGTCTGTCGGCTGTGCAGTACGAAAGGTACGGTTCAGGATATGGTCCGACCATCGAGGTATTGGGTCCAAGATTTAATTATATTTTAAATCATCACGCCTTTCAGAAAGGCGAATTTGCGGTGATCGAAGGTGTTGCTAATAGTATTCGGTTGACAACGCAATAGTTGTATATCTAAGAAGTTAATAAGCTACCGCCATAAGCTATGAAAAAAGTCTCTATCGTCATTCCTGTATACAACGAAGAAAGAACGATTGAAAAGATTATTAAGAAAGTAACCGAGGCAGATGTTTTTGGTTTGGAGAAGGAAATTGTTTGTGTTAACGATTGTTCAAAAGATAATTCTGAAGTGGTTCTTGAGCGTATCAAAGATACGTACGGGATAAAAATTTTTAACCAACTAGTTAACATGGGCAAGGGGGCGGCGCTCCATCGCGGATTTAGAGAAGCTACGGGCGATATCGTGATTGTCCAGGACGCGGATTTGGAATATGATCCGGCTGAGTACCCATTGCTTCTTCAGCCGATTCTCGACGGCGATGCCGATGTGGTTTTTGGATCCCGCTTTATGGGCAACAAGCCGCATCGTGTTTTGTATTTCTGGCATTATGCCGGCAATAAATTTTTGACACTGCTGTCGAACATGTTTAGTAATTTGAACATTTCCGACATGGAAACATGTTACAAAGCATTCAAGCGGGAGGTCTTGCAAAAGATTACACTCAAGGAAGATCGATTTGGTTTTGAACCGGAAGTAACAATTAAGGTGGCTCGCGTTCCCAATGTCCGTATTTACGAAGTTGGCATCTCGTACCGCGGCCGTAGTTATGCGGAAGGAAAAAAGATTGGGTGGAAGGATGGATTCCGGGCGATTTATTGCATTTTGAAATACGGTCTCTTTCGTTAAGCATTATGCGGCAGTTGTGTTTTCGTTTGGTGCGCTTTCTCGTTGTTTGCCTCCCATTGCCAACGAAATTGCGGGATATTTTGATGTGGCCGATCACTTCTCGGCTTTTGGGTCTTGATTACTCCACCATTATTGAACGACCAGGTGGTTATAAAATAAAAGTCGACCTCAAAGACCAATTGAATCGGATACTGTTATTTTATGGCAGGAATGTTAAGTATCTGTGGGAGCCGCAGACGACAAAGGTCGCGCAGATGCTGATTGCCAATGCTACGCATAGCGTGGTTGCGGGATCGCATATCGGGTATATCAACCTGGAATTACTCTCCTCACTTGCTCCAGATGCTCGTATCTATACCTTCGAGCCAGCGGGATATCTGTATGAACGATCCAAAGAAAATATTGCGTTGAATCAAGCGGGTGATCGAATCAAACTATTTCACGCTGCGTTGTCGGACCGAGTGGGGGAGACGGCCATTTATGTGGAAGATCTGCGCACGTCGATCGTGCCGTATTCGGCTGCGCATACCGTGAATGATCGAGTGGAACGAGTACCAACACTTACTCTTGGCACCCTTAAGAGTCAAGAAAACATTCCACGCCTTGATTTTTTGTTTTTGGATGTTGAAGGTTTTGAATATCAAATTTTAACTGGAGCCAAAGATGTACTCATGACTGACAAGCCAACGATTATTTTTGAAGTGAGTGAGAAAATTTTACGAGCAACGAAGATAACGGCGGACATGCTCTATACATGGTTGCGCGAGCGGGGCTATTCGTTGTTTGTGATTGATGATAATTATGAATTAGACAATGTGACTGATTGGGATGATCGACCAGTAAAGATTGCACAAGTCG
>JBBTRO010000077.1:0-1171 GCA_038065155.1 Patescibacteria group bacterium | reverse complement strand
ACTCGCTTGATTGCGCTTGATCTGAAATTCTTTAATCCCGCAGGCCTCATCAAAAAAATCCTTGCGCTCGCTTGGCGTCTGCAAAGGCAATCGGTCAATCATTCCCTGGCCAATCACGCTGTACGAGCCGTGGCCAAATTGCGCCTGAGCCAACAGCACCTGAAGATCAAATAATCTGGTCGGATTGCCGCAGATAAGGTATTCGCTCGACCCCAGCCGGTCAATTGACCGAGTGATGACCACCTCGTCATACGGAATCGGCATGCGCTGGTCGCTATTATCAAGTGTCATGGTGACGCGCGCCTCGCCCATTTTTCCCCTGCCCTCGCCGCCCGCAAAAATAATATCTTCGCCTTTTTTGCCGCGCAGCGTCTTCATGCTTTGTTCACCCATGACCCAGCGGATAGCATCGGCGACATTGCTTTTGCCGCTCCCGTTGGGTCCGACAATGGCCGTGAGTGAATGCCGGCCAGCTGTCGGCGGTAAAAATGTCAAACCTACCTTCTCAGCAAAGGATTTGAAGCCGTGAATTTCCAGGGATTTTAGGTACATATAGCAATATGCTATCATGGCTTGACAGCGAGGGACAAGTAGTATATACTTATTCGTTGTTTTAAAATCCGAAATTCGAATATCGAAATCCGAAACAATATCAAATTTTCAAATACCTAATTTCAAAAATTTTAGTATTTGGATTTGTTTCGAATTTCGTGCTTCGGATTTCGAATTTCACCGTATGCATCGCATTGCCAAACAAATCTATACTGAAATTCACAAAGCCAAACGCCTGCTTTTGATACCACACCAGAACCCGGACGGCGACGCCATTGGGTCTTCGACCGCGTTTGCCGAGTGGCTAAAAACCATTGGCAAATCCTATACGATATTTTGCGCCACGCCGGTAACACCTCGCCTGCAATTTCTGCCGCACAGCCAAGAAATCGTATCCGATCCAAACGTTTGGCAAGATACCGCGCTTGATTGCATCATTGTCTTTGATTCAGGCGACTTGCGCTATGCCGGCATCGCCGACCTTAGAGCGAAGTACCAGCCGCAAACGAAACTTATCGCCTTTGATCACCATGCCACCAATGAACATTATGGCACCCTGAACTTCGTTGACCCAACCGCGAGCTAAACCTGCGAAATGCTGTACCGCTTCTTTACCTCA
>JBBTRO010000076.1:0-1925 GCA_038065155.1 Patescibacteria group bacterium | reverse complement strand
TGATACGGCAAAGTTGATTTGGATTACCGAAGTTGGCGCGCCTACCGGAGGCCCGGGTGCGATTGCTGGCGTCGATGATTATAAATTTGGCCAGTCACCTGACCATGTAACTGAAAGTCTACAAGCAGTTATTTTGCGTGAAGCGATTGATCGGCACCAACAATACAAGTTGGTTGGGCCGCTCTTTTGGTACAGTTACAAAGACCTCGGCACGTCGAAGCAAACAAATGAAAATTGGTTTGGGCTCATCCGCTATGATGGCACTCCGAAGCCGGCGTATGATATATTCAAGCAGTTAACTCATTAAATTTATTTATGAAAATTCTTCGCTCGTTAACGCTCACGTTATTTGTTTTCGGCCTCCTTGGCTGGCTGTATATTGTATTGAATTCTGCCGTGCATATGGAGACATTGAAATTGCCTCTCACCCACTTCCTGCCCTATCCGCGTGAAGACACCGCGGGTATTATCAGTTTTTTTGTTTCAATGGTTGCTTTTTTCTTTTGGAATCTCATCAAAGACAAGCCATAGCTTTGTCTTTTGCCGGTGCTATTTCAATAAATCCTCAAGTTCATACGACTGCAGGGCGCGTGCATTGAGTAGGATCTCTTCGTTTTGGTTAAGATTGTCTGCAGTCATCCGAACGAGCTTGGTCGCGATTTCACGGCCGAGCATCGTATGGTTGGTTTTTTTGAAATAGTCCTCTGTTTTTTGATAAAAAAGAGTGGCATACTGCTTCAGTTTATTTTTTTGAGACGATCGGCCGCTTGTTCCATTTGTCAGGAATTGCGCGGCGCTCATTATTTTTTCATCGATTGGTGTGCCCAAATCTCCCTCTTTGTGGGTTAGACAGTAGTCACTGAGTTTATAGTTGATCAATACGGTTTTTCCTTCTTTCGTATGGTACGTATATTTGAACCAAACAACATCTGTCATAAGATCCTCGAGGATGATAATTTCGTCAATGGAAGTTACGGTGTGAATGTCCAGCAGTCGTGAATAGCTTTCCCGCCAGTTTGTCAGCCAATGTTCAATATACAGTTTATTAAGAAAAAGCGGGGTGAGGTCCTGCTTGAGGTTTGCATCGTTTACCTTGCTTATTTTTAGAGTTACCAGATCAAAAATGGTTCGCAGGTTTTTTACGTTAATTTTTTTTGCGGTCAAGTAATCAAGGTCAGGGACAATTTTTTTCCCCAGGTACCAAAGCAGGTCATAAATATCGCGCCCCTTTTCTAAATAAATCGCGTCACCGACTCCTCGAGCGCCGCGCAAGAGAATCGCGGCAATCTTGCTCGCCATGAGGGCGGATAGATTGTATGTTTTGATTACGAACGAAAGCTGGCCGCGGTTCACCGGCCAGCGTTCTATCACTGTCTTTGGAGCGGTAAAGTAATTTAGATCAATTTTGACATGCACCTGCCTTGACGGATGATTGACTCCCAATTCATCGCCAATATGAAAACGCAGGGTCAGCCCTCTGCCAGCGGTAATCTTAATAGTCAATAACTCTGATCCGGAACCGTAGGTATTTTTAAAATACTCTCCTATTTCTTTTTTTAGTTCATTCAAGAATACTTCCGTTATTGGGTGCGTAACCTCAAAATCCAAATCAACAGACATTCGATCCAGTCCATGGCAGATGCGCAGAGCTGAGCCGCCGTACATGGTCCAATCGCTGTACTTTGGGTGCTGATAAATAAAGTTGAGAACATAAAACTGCAGGTCCTCTTTTAGGGCATTGCGCTGGGTTTCCGCATCGATTTCGCCATATGCGCGCAGTTCATCGAGTTTTTTCTTTAGCACGAGAAGAATGTGATTATTCATACTGTGGTAGATAGTTTTTTATCATGATAAAAAATTTTTTCCGCTCCTCGTCTGCCATTTCATCGATGTCAATGCGCAGTTCTTCAATGAGCGCCTTTATC
>JBBTRO010000075.1:3108-3963 GCA_038065155.1 Patescibacteria group bacterium | reverse complement strand
GCTCTTTTTGGAAGTAACCGGCAAAAGACGATTCCATCCGATCAACTCATTGCAAAAAAACAAATTTTGCGACAGAAATCAGGGGAGCATAAAAGTGTTATAACTGAAATTCTAAATAACCCGGATATTCGGGATCAGCTTATCCTGAAGCTTACTTATCACAGCAACAGTATCGAAGGCAGTACCCTTACCGAGCCGGACACGGCCGCTATTCTTTTTGATAATGCCGCTTTGCCGAATAAAAGTTTGACCGAGCAACTGGAAGCAAAAAATCACCAGACGGCCTTGAATTATTTATTTGATCATATCGCCAAAAAAGAAAAAGTTGACGGCGCCCTCATTCTTAAACTCCACGGCATTCTTATGAACGGGGTTCGTCCGGATGCCGGCGTTTATCGCAATCATGGTGTCAGAATCACTGGTGTCAATTTGCGGACCGCGAATTATATGAGCGTGTCTAAATTGATACTAGAAGTAGTAGCTCGTATAAATGGAAAAATCAAAGATATTATCGCTTTATCTGCCGGTGTCCATAGTACATTTGAACAAATCCACCCGTTCGGAGACGGCAACGGCCGCGTTGGTCGCTTGCTCATGAATGCTATGCTGCTTGGCGCGAACTTTGCCCCGGCTATTATCCGCCAAGAACAAAAACGACTTTACTATACTTATCTCTATAAAGCCCAGACCAAAGATGACCAAAGCCAGCTCGAAGATTTTCTTTGTGAAGCTGTTATGGATGGATTCAAAATCTTGGACCGGATAGATGTAAGATAACCTGGGATAATTTGGTGCGGGGTTAATCTGATCATGCATCACGGTCGGATATTTGCACTCTTTTTTTCCAGTCAAATG
>JBBTRO010000075.1:0-3098 GCA_038065155.1 Patescibacteria group bacterium | reverse complement strand
AGTCAAATGCTCGAAAGTTAGAGAGCAGGACAAGCGCTCGCCGTGGACGGTAAGCGTTGCTCGTGATCCTAATGACTTCGTTCAGTTCGGACAAAGGTGTAATCACAACCAGATTTTTCTCTGCTCCCGCCCGCCCTGGCAGACGTTCCGGGAGCACGCTCTCTCGACTTGGGGCGATCTGCGCTCTAAGTTCAAGATCGGGCGGGTCGTCGCTATCGAGCGAAGCATTCAGAAGGGTCAGGGCGGCTGGATCGAGCGCGAATCGCAGGGTTGGTATTATCGCGATAGTGTCTGGCAACAGCCGTATGGTGCATTGATTTTTGTTTGTTATCATGGTACGCTGGTATTTCTAGCGCATCTTAATCTACTAATTAGAATACCATGGGAAATTTTAATAAATTTGGCAAGGAGCGTGATAGTCGAGGATTTGGCGGTAATCGGTTTGGTGGTGGGCGGAAATTTGGCGGTCGCGATCGTGATGATGGTTCACGACAGATGTACCAGGCGACGTGTGCTGAGTGCGGACAGGCCTGTGAAGTGCCATTTCAGCCAACTGGTAATCGTCCAGTTTTTTGTAGTAACTGCTTTAAACGTCAAGATGGCCCAAGTCCAAAATTTGCTCCCAAAAATTTTGGTGGCGGCACTGGGGGTGGAAATTTTGTTGGTAACACCCCAAGTAATAATCCTGGCAATACCAGCGTTGTTTCCAAAGCGCAATTTGATTCGTTAGTGGCAAAGGTAGACAAGATTTTATCCATATTGAATCAGCCCAAGGTTGTGGAGATGCCAAAAGCAGATGTGGTGGAAATAAAAGACAATAAAAAAATTATCTCCAAAGGAGGAGCGAAGGCTAAAAAAGCCAAGGCCAAGAAAAAATAATTTTTCTTTTATCGGCTGTTTCCTTTAGGCTAATTTCCGCTTCAGCATTTCGTTGAAGGAAGCAAATTTTTTTCGAGAGAGCTTAAGGGTTATTTTGCCGGCCTCGCGCCAGGATTTTTCTTTCCCATTGGGGAATCCTATCCTACCGCCGCCAAGCAATTTTTTCTTGACCTGGATTTGTCGCGCGGATTCCTTGCTGAAGCCAAAGTAATCAACCGCATCTGCCAAAATTGAAGTCAAGTCTTTTCCGGCCACCCGCTTGGCTTTTCGTGATCCAAGAATATCTCCGAGGACGCTTCCGAGCATCAAAAAAACGTTGGTTCCCACCCCAAGCCCAAGGGCCGTGCTGGTATGGACAAAATAGATTTTTTCGACTGTCTCAACAATCGACCAGTACCCCATGGTGGCGATACCGGAGACTTTAATATTGGTGACAGTTGAAATAATCGTTTGTGACTCTGACTCTGTCATAGATAAGTGAATTAATATACTGGAACTATAACAGTGATTTTATTTTTTGTCGATATTTGACGCTGAGTTCCCGCTGGGCTATTTTTGTTTACAGACAAAGTATTTTGTGATAGTTTAACTCCACTTATATTTAATCAATCCATATGAATCGAGTCGTACACTTTGAAATCCAGGCGGATGATATCGCAGGAGCCAAGAAATTTTATGGAGACATTTTTGGTTGGGAATTTCAAGATTGGCCAATGCCCAATGGCACAACGTATGTTGGGGTTATGACAGCATCAAAGGAAAGTAAAGAGTTGGGGATCAACGGTGGTCTCCTGCAACGGCCATGTCCAGCACCCAAACCAGAACAAGGCACCAATGCATTTGTGTGTACAGTCCAGGTAGAAAATTTTGACGCAACCGCAACAAAAATTTTAGCCGCTGGCGGAGTCGTCGCCATGCCCAAATTTGCTATTCCCGGCATGGCCTGGCAAGGGTACTTTCTTGATACCGAAGGAAATACGTTTGGCATCCATGAGCCAAACTCGAGCGCTAAGTGAAGCTGGAAAAATTTATAATAACCTTTACCCTCCCGTCACATAATACACAATATTGACTGATGTCAGACTATATTCGCCAGTAATAGTGAATGTGAGGGGTCCGGGAGTGAAATCATTTGGAATGGTAAATCCTGAATTGTTGAATGTACCACTCCCGTCAGCGTTGAAATTATGAACTGGGGTTGTACCGGTTCGATCGGTAGTAATCGTTATTGGCTCATTCGGTAGATATCCATTGCCAATAAAATTTACACTCGCGCCTGGCGCTCCAGCATAAGCGCCTAACTGAAGATCCACATACACAGGCGCTTGAGTAAATGTCACAGCCGATACTGCGCCACTGCTTTGGCCACTCGCTTCGATTCTTTTGTCTCCGGCCAATCCATAGGGGACCGTCATGTCATAGGTAAAATTCCCATTGTTGTCACTCATTGCTTCTCCAACAGGCTGTCCGTCAAAAGTGATGGCCACTGTCTCATTCGTACCAAAACCCATCCCAATCACCGAGAGTGGTGTACCACCAACGTTGTAATACCTCGAGAGCTGGAGTCCGGGAGCGAGTGGGCCCAAAGCAATGGGAATAAAATTATATGATCCGCTGGCATTTCCAGTAAAAGCAAAGTTGGCGTAGGTGGCATCTGTCGGAATATGAATCGGTGTGGTCGTCACGTTGCCATTCGTATCGGCGGTCACCATTCCAAGATCGGCGTCGTTGAATGTCATACTTACTGTTTCACCCGGAGCAAATCCTGATCCGGTAAAGATCATGTTTGATCCGACCGGCGCATACCAGGCACTCGGAATTATTTGCCCGAAATAAGGAGCAAGGGTGATATCAAGAGTTGCCGTAGCCTCGCTTTCACTACCGATAAAAGTAAAGTGAGCCGAAGGGGTAGCATAGGGGACAAGAATCGGACCGGAAACAAATGAACCGTTTACGTCAGCCGTAGCACTGCCGACAGGTTCTTCATTAAGTTGGATGGTAATTTCTTCGTTGGCGCCAAATTCAGTGCCCGTGAATGTTAGATTCATATCCCGGGCTGTATACCAGGTACTCGGAGTAATCGAGGGTTGTAGTGCAGCGACGATAACGGTAACACTCGCTGCTGCTCCAGTTACTTCGCCGCGAAACGTATACGTCATTGTTCGATCCGGCCCGAAATCAGTTGGAATAGAATAATTGGCAAATGTACCATTGGCGTC
>JBBTRO010000074.1:0-1781 GCA_038065155.1 Patescibacteria group bacterium | reverse complement strand
GACTTTGGCCTCAAAGGTAGCGGATTTACCGTCCACTGTCACCGTTTGTTGCGGTTTACCAATGGTTGATACGGGCTTAAACGCGACCCGAAAATAAATCGGTTCGCCCGTCGAAATACCCCCCAGCGTGCCCCCGGCATGATTCGTAGTTTGATGAACAGCGCCATTTTCACTCGCAAACGAATCGTTGTGTTCGCTCCCTCGGAGCCTTGTCCCCGCAAAACCAGAGCCAATTTCAAAACCCTTGACCGCATTGATACTCATCATCGCTTTGCCCAAATCGGCCGGAAGTTTATCAAAGACGGGTTCGCCAAGACCGGCCGGGACACCTCGAGTCACGCACCCAATCACACCGCCGATAGAGTCTTGTTCCCCCCGGACTTTTTCAATAAGCGCAATCATTTGCGCGGCCGCACTTTCATCTGGACAACGCACGATATTTTTTTCGATATGACTTCGTTAAACTTTTGCGTAATCAATTGAAGCAAAAATATCTCCGACCTGCTCAACAAAACTAACAATTTCAATCCCAAGTTTTTCTCGCAGATATTTTTGGGCAATCGCTCCGGCCGCGACCCGAGCCATGGTTTCGCGTGCCGAGGCCCGACCGCTACCGCGCCAATCGCGAATGCCATATTTTTTCTCATAGGTAAAATCCGCATGGCCGGGACGGTACACCGTCTTCATATGCTCGTAATCGGCCGAACGAACATCCTCATTATACGCAACCAAAAGAATCGACGTACCGGTCGTTACCCCATCACTCACGCCAGAAAGGAGATGGATAGTATCTTTTTCCGCGCGTGGTGTGGTGATAGCACTTTGGCCTGGTCGACGCCGATCAAGTTCTACCTGAACATCTTCTGTACTCAAGCTCAATCCTGGCGGACAGCCGTCAACAATCACGCCAATGGCGCCGCCATGCGACTCGCCGGCTGTTGTAATTTTGAATAATTGTCCAAATGAATTGCCAGGCATATTTCTACTTCTTTAAGAGAAAATCTTTATACTCTTCGATCGAAGCTTCAGTTCCCACCCACAATCGCTCTTGCTCTAACCCTTGCGCGGCAAACATCGACAAGCCGTTGATTGCCCGCGCACCGGCTGCTTTAGCTTCACACAATAATTTTGTCTCGTTCGGATTATAGATCACATCGAATACTGTTTGGTGTTCGGTAAGGAGTGAAGACGGAAGGGGCGACTCATCAATATTAGGGTACATGCCAACCACTGTAGAATTTACAATGACATCTGGTGGTTCAAGTTCCAATTGAGATAACTGAGTAATGACATTGCCACCAAAAAGATTGATTAGTTCTTTTGCTTTTTCTGCCGTGCGATTATAGCACAAAAGCTCTCCGCCTTGCTCTCGCACATAATACGCTACCGGCATGGCCGCTCCGCCAGCGCCGAGGAGAAGTACTCGTTTCCCTTTAAAATCAACGTCTCTCAAGGCATAGGCCACCCCAACAATATCCGTATTATAGCCAGTGAGTTTTCCGTCTTTGTTGATAACCGTATTCACTGCGCCGATCTCTTTTGCCGTCAAATCAATCTCATCAAGGAATGAGATAATCGTTTGTTTGTGAGGTACGGTAACGGCAGTGAGGCAGAGCGGAATCGTACGTATGATCCGCACCAATTCAGCAACGTCTGGATGTGTGATCGGAATCATAGCCGCGCCTATGCCTTCACGACGATAAAACTCATTGTGAAGCAAGGGACTCAAAGAGTGATCGAGCGGGTGGCCGATGACGGCGGTGATTTTCGTTTTATTAGTT
>JBBTRO010000073.1:0-4783 GCA_038065155.1 Patescibacteria group bacterium | reverse complement strand
ATCCACGTTAGGCGCGCACGACTCATACAACGTAGTTCATGTAAATGTAATAACGGCCCCAATTCCCTGCAAACGCTCGGTCAAATGCTCATGTGCCCGCTCAATCGGGTAGGCGTTTCGAAGCACTGACTTACCTTTGGCGCCAAGCATCGCAATAAGAATGGCCATGCCAGCCCGAATCGCTGGCGGACACATAATTTCATTTCCAAAAAGCGCGGTTGGTCCCTCGATAAAAATCCGATGTGGGTCGAGAAGGGTTACTTTTGCTCCCAGTTTCTGTAATTCCAAATAATAAATCGCTCGATTTTCGTAGACCCAATCATGGACCAGTGACCGTCCGCGCGCCGACGTAAAAATTGGCACGAACATGGGGACGTTGTCAATATTGAGGCCGGGATACGGCCGACCATAGAGCTTGTCCGGTAAGGCTTTTAGGTGAGATGGCTCTACCACAATGTCAGCGATTCGAAATTTCCGATTTGCCGATAGACGCCCATTGGTAAGAGTAAAACGCTGGTTCATCACTCGAAGTTTTTCTAATTCAAGTTCCAAAAAATCAATCGGACAGTTCGCCACAGTCAGCCGTGATTTCGTTGTAATCGCAAGTGCCACAAACGCCATCGATTCAATGGGGTCAGGCATGACGGAATAGGTAACTTGCGCCTTCAAACGCTTGACTCCAGTCACGGTGAGCGTAGTTGTTCCCACCCCCTGGATCTTCGCCCCAGCGGCAATCAAAAAATAACACAGGTCTTGAACCATGTAGTTGGCTGACGCAAACGTAATCGTCGTGACGCCAGACGCAAACACCGCGGCCATAATCGCATTCTCAGTCGGCGTATCGCCAGATTCATACATGACGATGCGCTCGGAGCGAAGCGAGCCATTCTTTACTTCATAATAATCGGCCTTTGAGATTGCCTGCACGCCGATTTTTTGCAGAGCATACAGATGAGGCCGTACGGTCCTCTCACCAAGCTTGCAACCGCCGGATTTGTAGAGTTTGTATGTTTTCTCACGATGAGCGAGTGCCCCGAGGAGAAGTAAAGAAGAACGGACCAAAGCGCAAGCCCCTGGATCAATCGTTCCAAGTGTGAGTGGACTACTCGTATCAATCCGCAAGTTTTTTCCCCCTTGCCAATCAACCTTTACGCCGATACTCTTCAATATCTCTAGCCAGCGTTCCACTTCCTGTATCCTAGGCACATCCTTGAGCGTGACCTGGCCTTCGACCATTAGCGAAGCCGCCAAAAGAGCCACAGCCGAATTTTTGGCTGGCCCCGTCGTAATCTGGCCATGTAATTTTTTACCGCCCTCAATAGTAAAAGTGGACATAGAGCCTAAATATCATACTATCCTTATCAATAATCGTCAAAGGTTCGCTGCCGTCGAATAATGCGAAAAAGAATATAGAGAAGGAGCAGTCCGCCAGCAATTTTAAAGACTCGCCCCGGGTCATTATTGTTGCTTACCTTTTGCCATAGCGCCTTGGTACTGCTCGCATATGGCTGAATGTATGGCTTGGACTTCTCCCACCACTGCCGCCCCGCATCATAATATTTCTCCCCTGTCTCAACTGTCTCTTTGGTCTTCTCATAAGCGCTCGCCACCGCATTGGCGCTCGAGGTCACAAACTGAATCGCTGCGCCGACGCGATCTACGGTATTCTCAAACGAATCCGCTGTGTCCGCCTCCTTCGACATCGTTTCTTTTGGAGCAACCACCAAAAGCCCCTCAACCTTTTTTTCAATCATAATATCCGTATAGGCACCGCTGCCGCCGCCAGAAGAAGCTTGTGGCTGTGAGGTTTGAGATGTTCCCTCCAAAGCAACTGAAGAAGAGGACGCTCCGCCACTGCTCACAAATGCCGTATCAACACTATTTATACTGGCAATATCAAGTTCGTGCTCAACACCATTTTCATCGGTCGCGATCGCTCGCAAAAATCGAGCACGCAGTGTGTAGGCGCCAGTCACTGGCTGCCAGAATACCCTAAGTTGCTCAGCATCTTCCCTCTCCAAATTTTGAAAAGTGACTCGATTAATTTCTTCTTCATTGGCATAAAAACCAACCGTGCCGCTCAAACTCGGATAATCATTATTGATAACGACCGTATACAAGCGAATCATATCACCAGCCGAGAACTCGCTCGGCGAAAACCAAATTTTGGTGCTCGGAACGAAACCGATGCCAGCAGAGTGGGATTGGAGGGGAAGAAGGAGAAAAAAAGCGAAAGAAAAGACAAATAAAAAACGGAGCATAAAATTTCTAAGTTCTAATTTCTAATGTCTAATAAAAATCCTAAATCTTAAATGTCAAATTGGACATTGACACTTTTACATTATATTAGAAATTAGACATTAGGTGAATTAGGACTTTTCACTATACCCACTCAATCACCGTCTTATCCCCCACGATCAGCCGCTGATCAGCCGGCGGCGTTGCCGACGTCTTCACAATCGAGACTTGCTTACCGAGCAAACTATTGTTCAATCTGACATCACCCCGAATGGTAACGCCAGAAAGCAAGATACTTTCTCGAATCGTAGCGCCGACAATTTCCGATCCCGCGCCAATACTCACATACGGACCAATGGTACAATTTTTGAGAATACAATTTTCGCCAATGATGACTGGCCCGATCATTTTCACATCGCTTCCCACACTCGACCCAGCGCCGATTTTTATTTTGTCAGGATGATTGAATTGCTTTTCATCCATGTGGTCCAAGATAAGCTGATTGGCATGCAAGAGATCCTCGGGCTTGCCAGTATCTTTCCAATAGCCGGTAACCTCTTTGTGCCCGACGCGAGCGTTTTGTTTGAGCAAGTATGAATGAATATCTGAAATCTCGTACTCCCCACGTGCACTCTTTTGAATATGATCAAATGCATCAAAAAAAACGTTTGATCCATACAGATATAATCCGGTTTGTGCAAAATTATTCGGTGGCTGCGACGGCTTCTCAAGCACATCAATCAACTTTCCGATTTGATCAAATACCGGTACCCCAAACCTCTCTGGATCTTGAACTTTAGAAAACACCAACATGCAATCATGACCGGCTGTATGGAATTGGTCAACAATATCTTGGATACTACCAAGAAAGATATTGTCCGAAAGATAAAACATGAACGGCTCACCCCCGATGAAATCCTTCGCCTCATTCACCACATGAGCGATTCCCTGTGGCCCGCCGGTTTGTTCAAAAAATTTTATCGATATCCCCCAGTGCCCGCCATCGCCAATATATTTTTGCAATTCTGTTTCGCCCGGATTCGTATTGATAAAAATCTCGGTAATGCCGGCCGCCACCACTTTTTCAATCGCATGAAAAATCATCGGCTTGTTGGCAAGCGGCAAGAGATGCTTGTTAATCGTCGAGGTGATGGGCTGTAATCTCGTCGCCCTTCCTCCTCCGGTTAAAATGGCTTTGCGGATTTTCATATAGTTTTTTCCTCCTTATAGCTTTGAATTACAAAAGTGGTTTTTACCTGTCATTGCGAGCGATCCGCCGAAGCGGGGAGCGAAGCAATCTCTCAACCGCCGGAGATTGCTTCGTCGCTTTGGCTCCTCGCAATGACAGAAATAAGGTTTCGTAATTCACAGCAACTCCCCCTACGAGGGGGAAAACTTTTTGGATCACCAAAAAATTAACCCACGAACGATAATATGATAATATAACTTCATGAGCGGATTCCCAACATACGTCAAAATCGGATTCTGCATCATTTTTTCTTGAAATTCTATCGTTGACGCGGCATTTTTTAAGAGTTCACGATCAGACATTTTTCGGATTGATTGAATATAGCGACGTTTGATTAGCCACAGCTTCCAGTGGAAAGGATTGAGCCAGTACCAATACACCTTGAACCTTACTCCAAGCGTCCCGCCGCGCAGAGCAAAAAGCCACATGCCGCCTTCGAGAATTATAAGCATGGGTAAAAGGAGAAGCAATGTTGGGATCTTGAAAAACATAAGGAGAACCGAGAAACGATTTCGCTCCATCCAATAAAATTTCTCGATACTGCGACCAAACTGATACTTATGGAAAAAAAGCGAGTCACGTACCACGGCCGCACGATAGCCGGCAATTCGAAGGCGCAAGCTATATTCCATGTCTTCATGATATAGGAAAAAATCTTTGTCCCAAAGTCCAAATTGCCGAAGCAGATCAGCTCGCAAAAGGACGGCCGCACCGCTGGTATAGCCAACATCTTGGATGGATGAAATACGTAAATCTGCAAACTTGGTACGATATTCATTGCAAAAACCAAAACCTAAATAATGATACGCATTACCGGCTGAGTTTACATATTCGGTATCGGGATGCAGAAGCATAAGCGATTGCGCCACACCGATCGTTTTATCTTTTTCCATCGTGTCAACAATCGGCTCGAGGGCATTCACGGCCATAAATCCATCATCATTGTGCAAATAGACATAATCAAACCCATGGTCGAGTGCCCATTGAATTCCCACATTATTGCCGCCGGCAAAACCTAAATTTTCTGCTTGCGGCAAAATAATGACCTCTGACAACTCCCGCCCCGACAACGGCTTAACTCGTTCTTCGAGCATGCGGACTGAATTACCAAACTCCGGATGCGGATTGTCAACAATCACAAAGGCGAGCCGATCTTTTGGGTAGGTCAATTTTTTCCAGGCCGAAACCGCATCATCAATGTGACGGTCGGAGTGGAAAGAAAGATAGATGATGGCGACTTTTGGGAGCATATACATCACGAAATAAATCGAAAGCTTTTTTTCCATTTCCACAAAT
>JBBTRO010000072.1:0-9475 GCA_038065155.1 Patescibacteria group bacterium | reverse complement strand
ATATTGTTTGGAGTAACAGATTGAGCCGAGGCGAAATCTGTTCAATCGCGTAAGTCCTAATTGTTTCTAATTTAAAATTCATACCACCCAAATCCATCAATTTGAGTTAAATCATCCTGAAGATTTGGCCCGCGTGAGCCATCAGCGTAAAGGTGAGTAGGAAGATCATGCTTTTTGATGAGCGCTAAAGTATGATCAGTTACTCGCCAGGTAGCGATAATTTCCGGGAAGCTCAAGAAATTAGTTTTGTCGCCACGCATCGCATCGAGGATGAGGTTGGCGTGATCGGGAAGATTGCTTCCACTCCCCACAATTGAGTCGCTCACCAATTGTTTGTATTCTGTTTTCATCCCTTGTTTATTGAGTAGGGTAATACTGATTTTTTCTTCCGGGATGAGTTCAATGATGAGACGATTTGGCTCATCGTCGGTGCTTTGAAACGCAAATTTTTTGAGTTCAATCACGACAAAGGTATGGTTTTCATTCATCCGTTTGCCGGTGCGAAGATAAATGGGCACATCATGCCATGATTCCTGATCGATAAATAGTCGAAGCGCGGTAAAAGTTTCTGTCGTTGATTTTTGGGGCACATTTTTTTCTTTTTTGTACCCTTCATACTGCCCTAGTACAATGTCATGTTTTGTTTGTGGTGGGACTATGGCCGAGAGAATGCTAAAGCGTTCGCGTTGGATGCTCGCGGCCGATTCGGTAATCGGAATGGACATGGTCATGAGAGCGATGGTTTCCAGGAGGTGTGACTGGATCATGTCTTTGATAATGCCGGTGTGATCAAAGTAGCCAACGCGTTCTTTCACCCCCATGTCTTCGAATTTGGTGATCTGGATATTGGCGACTTCTCGTCCCTGGAGCATGAGATTGAGAAAACGATTGGCATGGCGCAGATGCAGGATGCTCTGCACGGCATTTTTCCCTAAATAATGATCGAGAAGGAAGACTTGGTCTTCACGAAAAAATTGCGAAACAAAGTGGAAGAGTTTCTCGGCCGAATTTCCGCTCTCGCCGAATGGCTTTTCGATAATGAGCCGCGTATCGTCGTCGGGTGATTCACGAGTAGCGGCAAGGTTGCGGGTAATATCTTCAAACACGAGCGGCGGTACTGAATAGTAGGCGATGTGAGTAAGATTTTTTCTCTTGGTCAATGTGCGGAGAAAGTTTTTGTAGGCGCGGAAATCTTCTTCTTTATTGTATGAGCCAGAGAAATAACACACGTGCTTGAGGATTTTGTTTAAGGCCCGACGATTGAGTTTTCTTTTTTTTCTCACCTCTTTCCTTTCGATACTCTCGCTGAATTCTTTTTGGAATTCTTCACGAGTTTTTGGTGTTCGCGCAAAACCAATAATCAAATAATCTTCCGGTAAAAGATTGTGCGCGGCCAACTGATAGAGCGCCGGAAAAATTTTTATCTTTGCCAAGTCTCCCGAGGCGCCAAAGAGGGTGAAGATGAAAGGCTTGTCGATTTTATACATAGGTGCGAAATTTATTCCCACTTCGTATGAAACGTACCAGGTCTGTCCGTACGCTCATACGTATGAGCGCCGAAATAGTCGCGTAATCCTTGGATCAGATTGGCGGAGGAGTCTTTTTGGGTCATAAGAGCAATATAGTTGAGAGAGGCAAAAAAGGCCGGGGTTGGGATAAGCGATAGAGCGGCATGCGATAAAAATGACTGAAGCGAGGGCAGAGTTTTTTTGAGCAGGGGTTGGATTTGTTTTGTCAGAAAAAGGTGTTTGTCGTTGTTGTCAGGCGCTCGATACGCTTGGGCAATTGTTTCGAGCATTTTGGCGCGTATGATACAGCCGTTTTTCCAGATGCGCGCGACCTCGGAGAGATTTACCTGCCAACCTTCTTCTTTGGCTGCCACTTGGATCAGATGAAAACCTTGGGCGTAGGCCGAGAGAAATCCAGCGTAAAGTGCGTCTTCGAGTGTTTTGATGAATTTTTTTTGAGGAATTTTTTTGCGTGTTAATTTTATCCTGTAGTGCTGGCTTAAATTAAAACGCAATGATTTTTGCGCGGCTACAGAGCGAGCGAAGACAGCCTCGGTAATGGAAGGCACCGCGACACCGCGCTCGAGCGCATCCACCGCTGTCCATTTTCAGGTCCCCTTTTGCGCCGCAGAGTCCAAGATATAATCAATCAAGTATCCGCTCTTGAATTCATCTTTTTTATCAAGCACATTAGCTGTAATCTCGAAAAGGTACGATTGAAGTTTGCCCTTGCTCCATTCTCGAAAAATTTTACTGATGGCATCAGGCTTCAGTTTGTAAAGTGTTCGTAAACAATCGTACGTTTCGGCAATGATCTGCATGAGACCATACTCAATGCCGTTGTGCACCATCTTTACATAGTGTCCGGCGCCATTCTCGCCCACATAGGTGACGCACGGTTTTCCTTCGGAATCTTTGGCAGCAATGGTTTTCCAGATTGGCTTCAATTCTTGCCACGCTGATTTTGCTCCGCCCGGCATGAGGCTGGGGCCGTAAAGCGCGCCAACTTCGCCGCCAGAGATGCCAGAACCAATGAAGTTAATTCCCTGGCCTTGGAGTTCTTTTTCTCGTCTTTGGGTATCTTTGAAATACGAATTGCCGCCATCAATAATAATATCACCACGCTGAAGTAGTGGGAGGAGTTCGTGGATAACAGCATCAACTGCTTCCCCGGCTTTTACCAGCAGAATAATTTTTCGTGGTCGGGATAGGTTTTGGACGAATTTTTTTAGATTGGTTTCTCCAGTTAAAAATGTGTTCCCGAAATCTTCTATAAATTTGGCTGTCACCTCTGGTGTGCGATTGTAGACGCAGATCCGAAATTTTTTATCAGCAATATTGCGCGCCAGATTCGCGCCCATGGTGCCAAGACCGATGAGACCGACATCCATAGTGAGGAATCTAGAATTTAGAATCTGGAATTTGGATCGAAATTGAATTATTTTATCATTTTTTTGAATTCCTCGAGCATGGGTACTTGCTCTGATTCCAGACCGTAGAGTTCGGCAGTCGCGACCGCGGCCCAGTCAACCAAGAGGAGAGAAGAGAAAATTTTGGCAAAAATATTTTTTCCACTGAGAGTAATTTCTTCGACCGGAAGGCCGCGATCCGTATACAATTTTTTCAGCACATCCATGCGCCGCTTGATGCGTGGATTGTCAGTCGCGTCCCGGAGAAATATGCAGTGGAAACGTTCAGACAGATGCCGTGAGGACGGCTGGATTTCAAACCCGGTCATTTCATTGTGGTTGATCTCGGGAAAACTATTGCAAAAGGCTGGGATTTTGCCATTTTCATTGAATTTTATTTTCCAATTATAGGCAATCGCAAAATTTTGTCGGGAAGCGTAGATAAGTGGCACATGATCTTTTAGGCGGTTGGCGAGCGCACGGCCGGCCGCTTCAAAAGCGAGCGGCTTCAATGTTTTTGCCAATGCTTTGGTAGCTTTGAGTCCATGCTCATCACCAATCGCCCTAAGAAGCGCCCGCAGACTAAAACCCAATGCCGAGCGTGGTTGAATGCCGGTATCGGGCAGTTGGATATAGGGAAGTTTTTTTTTCTTAGCGATATCGATAAGGGCGCCGCCGACCGCAATAACGACAACCGGCATTTTTTTCTTGAGCGCTTGGTGGAGTGCGTCAATCACCTCTTCCGTATTTCCAGAATAGGAACTGGCAATAAGCAGGCTCTTTTTTAATTCCTTTGGTGGAAGTGACGGTAGACCATAGTCGCTTCTTACAAGAAGTGGAAGATCCGGCCGGGCAAGGAGAAGCAGATCGGCGGCGAGATGAGATCCACCCATGCCGGAGAGGATAAAACGCCCGAATCGTTTTAATTTGCCTCCGGCAACTACGGGCTCAAAGGCGAACTGGGTGGGGAATTTTTTGATAATATCGGACATCATAGCGTATGTTAAGTTAACTTGACAGGCATGAGCGGGCTTGGTAGCATGCGTATCATACAGTCTTGGTATGAAAGAATCAATACACAATCGAGTGCATGAACTTCGCACCCGCTCCAATCTGACCCAGGAGGCTTTGGCGGATGTAGCCGGGGTAACACGACAGACGATAATCGCTATAGAGAAAGGAAATTATGTTCCGTCCGTTCTTCTGGCGATCAAAATTGCGCAGGCGTTCAAGAAAACGGTTGATGATGTGTTTTTTATTTCTGAAGTGAAGTGACCAACGAAATTCGTTTAAACTCATTTCGTTACTCCTAATTTTGAGTATAAGGAGTAACAAATTGAGTCGAAACGAAATTTGTTCAATGATATATGTAAGCATATGACACCCAATAAGTCTTTCACGCGCGAAATCGTTATTTCTCTTCTCCTCCTAGCTTTCATCATTCTTTTTTGCAACCCACTGAATATTCTCATGACGCCAGTCATGCTCATGTGGGTCACCGCATGCTTTATTGCTTGTTTTGCCCTATTTGCGGCCTTTGTTTGGCAGGAGCGAGCGCGTGATGAGCGCGAAGCTGTAAACAGCATGGCCGCTGGCCGAACGGCGTTTTTGACCGGTGTCGGCGTACTCGTGATTGGGATCGTTTACCAGGCCCGCAGTCATGAGATTGATCCATGGCTACTTTTGGCTTTGGGGATGATGGTGGCGGCGAAGATGGCGAGTGTGCTGTACGAGTATTTTCGTTCGTAGCGGGTTATTTTCAATAAAAGAAACCGCCTGTTGGCGGAATCATTGTGGCTACGTTTTATCTTCCCTTTCAGAACCCCCTTCTTTTGAAGAAAGAAATTCATTTCAGGGAGGGACGGAGTGTGCACTCGACGTCCCTCATATCGCGTGTCGACGAAGTAATTGGTCAACACACTCCAGCTCTCTTGTGCGTTGCGAGGCTCGTTTCTTCAACGCGAACTAGCGTTCCCGCTCTTTCATTCGCCAACGGATTTCGCTCAGCGCTGTTAGGACGAGCGCAAGAAGCGCTAACAGCGCGACCCCGACGACCTCGATCCCGATTAGGAAGGGGAGGCAAATACCAACCACTCCCAGTTCCATAAAGAGTGGCCGCGGCCCCAGTATCGAGAAATACCACAGGACCGCCAACCCCACCAGACTTGCGACCAGGGTCGTGATCGCAAACCATGTGCTCTCCATCATTTCCTCGAACAGTGTCATCGACTACTCCTTCTGCCCGGTTGATTTCATGTTGGCAGCATGTGGGCATAATGTTGTTCACTATCGTTGATGAACAATACGTTGCCCGCATGATTATATTTATAAAACAATTTTTGTTTTCTATAACTTTGCCAATAAAGCACCCTAGCATAAAAAGAGAGCTATTGTCAAGCAAAAACCATGTCGTGGGCAGTCAATATTTTGCTACATACAGCAAAATATACAAGTTTGTATCAATTTTTCTTGTTCTATTCCAGTTTGTGTAGTTATTATAGGATAACCTAAGTCGTTATTCTGCCCACTAGAATAACGGACTCGCTTATTCTAGTCACAGATTATGATGCGACGCGTGGGTTATCCACAGTCAATGTAAAGTCTACTTGACATTTATTTTGGGTGCTTTATACTACGGTCATTATTCTTCAGTGCATTGTTTTATGAGAAAAAGTATTATGGCAGTTGGCTTACTCATCGGCGCTGGCTTATTTCTTTTTGGCGCTGGGTGTCCTACCGTTGAAAATCAGCCCAAGCAAGCTATAGAGGCCGAGTCAGTGGTGGAGGGTGTCAATGAAGGTACGCCAGAGGATATTGCTCGAGATAAGGCGATGATGGAAAATACAAAAGAAGAAGGTGTGATGAAGAAAGAAGACGTAAAAAAAGAAGAAGTGACGCAAAAAGAAACAGTGATGGAGAAAACCGGGGCATACGAAGTATATAGTGAGGAAAAATTATCTTATGCCAAAGATGGAAAAGTAGTCATTTTTTTCAAAGCGCCGTGGTGCCCTACCTGCCGCTCGGTGGATAGTGATATCAAAGCAAATCTCGCCAGTATTCCAGCCGGAACGCATGTTTTAGAGATTGATTATGATTCGTCAACCGCGCTCAAAGCCAGATACGGTGTCACCTATCAGCATACCTTTGTGCAGGTAGATGCGTCAGGGAATTTGATTAAGAAGTGGAGCGGAAGTCCAACGCTTTTGGCCATTCTTAGGGAAGTTCAATAATAATAAATATGGTATTACTCCTGGTCTCATTTATCGCCGGCGTCCTCACCATTTTGGCGCCCTGTGTCTTACCAGTCCTGCCCATTGTTGTTGGTGGCTCGCTTTCCGGCGAACGCAAACGAAACCCAATCATTATTACGGCTACTCTCGCTGTCTCGATTGTCCTATTTACCCTACTCCTAAAGGCCAGTACGGTGTTTATCAACATCCCGCAATCGGTGTGGTCGTATATTTCAGGCGCGATCATTATTTTTTTGGGTCTATTGGAATTATTTCCAGCGCTATGGAGCACGATTTCAGCTCGTTTTGGTTTTGGCAATCGGTCGGATCAGCTCTTGGCAAAATCGTCTGAGAAAAAAACCTGGGTCGGCGATGTCTTTATCGGCGCGAGTCTGGGGCCGGTCTTTTCGGCCTGTTCACCCGTCTATTTTTTCCTTTTGGCTTCGGTTTTGCCGGTGAGTTTTGGCAGTGGTGTAATTTACATCGTGGCCTATGCCTTGGGGCTTTCAAGCGTTCTTTTGGCAATCGCGTACATCGGTCAACGCCTAGTGCAAAGACTGCGCTTCGCGGCTGATCCAAAGGGCTGGTTCAAGCGGGGGATTGGGATTCTTTTTATCTTAGTTGGAATTTTTATTATGACCGGCCTCGACAAGCGGGTACAGGCGTGCCTTTTGGAGAGCGGCTATGTTGATGTGAATAAGATTGAAATAAAATTATTGGATCTTATCGGGAAATAACGAAATTACAAGATTTGATTTTATGAATAAATTTTTTTTGAGTAGCTTAATTCTGGTTATCCTGCTTAGCGGCTGTAGTTTGTATGTACCAAAATCAGAAGTCAGATTTCAGACTTCGGATTTCAGTAATAATGCTATGAATTATCCCCGCTATCAAGAAATTTCTCAGCCGGCTGGTTTTATCAATACTCCACCGGTCACTATTGGGGAGCTTGTCGGTAAAAAGGTGGTATTGATTGATTTTCTCACCTACACTTGCATTAATTGCATCCGCACCTTTCCTTTTCTCAATGCTTTGTATGATAAGTATAAAGATCAGGGGCTAGAAGTGATCGGCATTCATACCCCGGAGTTTGCTTTTGAACGTAAATACGATAACGTGGTTATGGCGATGGAAAAATATGGTATCAAGTTTCCGATTGTTTTGGATAATGAGTATGGGACTTGGAACGCGTATGGAAATCAATATTGGCCGCGCAAATATTTGATTGATATTGACGGGAATATCGTGTATGACCACATTGGCGAAGGCGGCTATGAAGAAACTGAAGCAAAGGTTCAAGAATTGCTCACCGAGAGGATGGCCAGACTCGGCGAAAAAGATGGGATGAAAAAAGAAATGATTAACCCGGTTGATATTGGCGCACGAGGATTGATTGACCAAACTCGACCGCGCTCGCCCGAGACATATTTTGGCGCTCTCAGGAATGAATTTTTTGGCAATGGGAGGCCAGGCGTGATTGGTGTACAGTCACTTGACCTGCCAAAAACAATCCAACGTGACACACTGTATCTCGTTGGTGATTGGGACATTCAGGGGGAATATGCGACGAACCAATCGGCTCATGCCAGCATTATTTATCGTTACCGCGGCTCGCATGTGTATATTGTGGCGTACGCAGAAGAAGATAATACAGTCCAAGTTTTGCGAGATGGCGAGCGACTGGGTGAAGTGAAGGGGGACGATGTTCGCGTGCTTTCGGACGGCCTGGAAATTGTTCCCATAAAAGAAGATCGCCTGTATACAATCGTGAATGGGGAATACGGCGAACATACGTTACAGCTTGAAATTGACGAGCCCGGACTTCGTTTGTTTGCGTTTACTTTTGGGTAAATATAGAGCTGTGGCATAGGATATTTTAAATATCCACCTCCTGTGTTGACAAGAGGGCTTTTTTGTGCTATATTGTATTGTTTAGTATTTCGCTAAACACAGCTCTTTTTATCTTTTGGTGAAAACCATTTTTCCGACGATTCACGCTTGTCTCGTCGGAATAGTGGTATTCACCAATCAAGGTGAAACCATTTCGTCCCGCATTAAGCCATTGATGCGGAGATGGGAGGAAAAAATGGCGAACACGTATACATACAAGTGGATTCAGAGAATCGGTTTCTTCGCCGATGTCCAAGTCGGCGGGGGGAGCGATAACGTCGGAGCCGAGTCGGACGGCAATCGGGGACATCTCGGACGGTACCCCCGGATGTACGTCCGCCAGGGGCAGGAGTTGCCCGTCGGCACGATCACCATCATGCCGCTCCTCAAGCGGCGCGATGCCCCGGACTGTAACCTATCGGGTGTGCCGTTCAGCACGCCCGAGGAGCAGGACGAGGCCTATCGCCTCTTCGCCGAGGCCGGTCTTGTCATGAACGACATGACCGAGGCCGAGAAGAAGGTGGCGATGGGCAAAATCGCCGCCTTCGTCAAGGAGGTGGTGAAATGAAAGTGATCACCACCTCTCACCGGTACGTTGACGACGTACTGGGGAAGGAAAAAGATGAGATCGCTTTCAGCTTCCAGCTGGAAGCGCCGCCTCTCGCGGTCGAGACGGCTCGGGTCGTTGTACCCGAGATTATGTCCCGAAATGATGAGGTGCAGGATTTCCTCCGGTATTGGTCCGAGAAGGACCAAACGCTCGGGGATCTCCCGCTCTCCGCTTGGGACATCGTCGCCTGGGCGCGGAAGGGTGGGGCCGAGGTTGCGGACTATTTGATCCGCGCCCGATCCTACGCCCTTTGGGATGTCTTCGACGCCCGGGTATGGGAAACCGTATCTGGGAAGAAGGGCATCCAGCCTGGGTATAAAACCCGGTGGCTGGGCGAGGACGAGTATGCCGACTTGTGGTGGAGAGTCGGCAAGCGAAATCTGCCGGTTCCTAGACCGGCATGTGCCAAGGATCTACCGGATCCTGGCCCAGCGGAAATTTTCGACCTGCCGGGTAATTCGGACAGGTTCGTTGCCTTCCTCGTTGCCGCTGAAAAGCTGTGCAACCGGGAGGAATGGCAACGTGGAATCTCCCGGTTGATACGCCTTTCCGGTGCGTATCAGCCCGCGAGTGGTCCGATGACCACTCTGGAGTGGGAGGACAAGCCGGGTCGCAGGGACGAGGCTCAGCCGGCTCTTCTTTTCCAGAAGGGGAAGGAGTGGCTGGAGTTCACCGGCACCTCGAGGATGGGGTGGGTGAAAGTCGAGAAAAACATTTACCATAAAAATGGTAAATGGTCATACTCGGACTACTCGCTCTGCCTTGCCCCCGACGTCCAAGCCTGGCGGCGGGTGCGCGAGGGGTTGATAATCCCTACTCCTCAGATCC
>JBBTRO010000071.1:0-8657 GCA_038065155.1 Patescibacteria group bacterium | reverse complement strand
CGAGATCAATCCCCAGGCCAGCCCCCCTGTCACGCAACTCATTGAATTCACTCACTTCAAATACCAGCGCGAAAAGGAAGCGCGCAAACAAAAAGCCAACGCGCACGTGAGCGATGTTAAAGGCATTCGTCTATCGGTTCGAATTGGCGAACATGACATGGAGGTTCGGCGCATGCAGGCGGAAAAATTTCTTGAGCGCGGCGATAAAGTCCGTGCGGAAATCATCCTGCGCGGCCGCGAGCATGGCCGACCAGACTTAGCCTTTGGCGTCATCAAAAAATTTCTGACCCTCCTTGAGGCCAAGATCCCGCTTCGCATTGATCAAGAAATTGCCAAGCAGATGAACAAAATTACAGTGGTGGTGGCAAAGAAATGACCCTTGACAAAAAGCCCAACTTACTATAAGCTAATGAAGCTGTAAAAGCTGATGATATGCCCAAACTCAAAACCCACAAAGGCATCCTCAAACGGTTCAAAATAAAACGCTCAAAGAAAGGCGTTAAGGTTATAAAGCGCACCAATGGCCAAGACCATTTCAACGCCCGAGAAACCGGCAAGGTGAAACGCAACAAACGATCGGACGCCACGATGACCAATACCGTACAGCAAACTATTTTGCGTGCTTTACCTTATAATTAATTGATATGTCCCGAGTGAAACGAGGCCTGTCCCATCTCAAACGCCGCCGCCGAATCATGAAACGCGTGAAGGGGTACGAGGCTGGTCGAAAAAATTTATTGAAACTGGCCAAGACGGCGATTCTCAAAGCTGGCGCTCATGCGTACCGTGATCGCCGCGTGAAAAAGCGCACCATGCGCGGGCTCTGGAATATCCGGGTCAATGCCGCGATTCGCGAACATGGCATGAGTTACAGCCAATTCATCCACGCTCTCAAAAATAAGAATATCCTCTTAAACCGCAAAATGCTCTCGACGCTCGGGGATAAATACCCGGAAGTCTTCAAGGCCATCGTTCAGAGCGTGAAGTGAAGCCTATTCACACCAGCGCCTTGACAAGCGAGCAATTTTGTGCTATTCTAATATATTGAAAAGGATCCTGAAAGTGTTTGGTTGAGGCGGGAGCGCCCCCTCCTTCGCTCCTCATGCCGAAGCCGAACACTTGTAGGGTCTTTTTTAGTCTTTAACAAAAACGCTCGCGATGCCTCCTGCCTTATTTCCCAATAGTGAGAAACACAGCAGGTTGCGCGAGCGCCTCGTCCCCAACCTTGCTTGTACCAACATCTATCCTTTCTTCGTTGAGCCTCCAACTTCCAGCGGTTGAGGCACGACCGGCCCAGAATGCACCACCAATACTTGAGCCATCTTGTCGCCGCAGTCGACCAATACCACGCCCTCTGGGGTGGCGCCATCACCCATTGTAACGACCGCCCGCAGAGCATACGAACCGTCTGAGAGCTTCTTCACCCCACCAAGGGATTGCATCCCTTTGATAGCGGCCCAAATTAACCCCTCTTCCTTCGACATGCCGCCAGCCTGCTTTACTGCTTCGAGCTCCGTTTTGGACATGATCGGTTTATTCGTCATGACACCCTCCTGTTGGGTTTATTGTAACAGGAATAAATCTTGGCCTCAACAGCAATACTGACCTTGACAAAGAGGCTGTAATTAAGTATCCTACGTTCAATCTTATATTTGATTTTTGACTTTAAATATATGGGGATGAGAAAGAAAAAAAGAAATCAAGAAAAAGCCCAGCGAAAATTAGACAAGATCAAACGCGACAAAAAGAAGCTCAAGCGTTTAAACAAAACCATGGCCCAATAACTTGGGCTTTTTGGACCGGTAGTTCAACTGGTTAGAGCACCGCCCTGTCACGGCGGGGGTTGCGGGTTCGAGTCCCGTCCGGTCCGCAAAATACAAAACCTCCTAATCAATGGAGGTTTTGTATTTTGTTGCTGAAGGGACTCGAACGAGGGAAGGGAGAAACCGTGAGGTTTCTCTTGCTGAGGAGAGTTATTCGAGAACCCGAAGGTTCTCGAAAGAGGAGCCGAATGGAATGAGGCGACGAGTGAGATGTCCTGGAACGGTCCGCAAACTTTAGCAAACAAAATCCGCCTCATCGGCGGTCTTTTGTTTCCTCAATCAGCTCTACGAAGTAAAGATGATAGTCGGAAGGGAAGCGATGATCGTGCTTCCCGAACCCCGGACGAACATTCGCCTGGCGGCGATGATTCGTACCGTTCTGTTTTGCGTTCCCGGAGTGCTTAGCCCGACGGGACGGCTGGTCTTTTGATAACCTCTGGCTTTTGAAGAAGCTAGTTGTACTGACTGGTGCCGATCGCCTTGGTCGAGCCACGATAGTATTGATTTGGTTTCCCTCAGCGCGCGCCGTGGTCGCACGCACCTGAGATTTACCCCCCTCAGTCGAGCTTGCACCCAAACTTCGAGGCGCCCAGCATGCTGATGATCTCGCTGGGGACACCGGCGGTTAACTCGCTCGTCCTACTGAGGCTCACGATGACATGAGCCGGCACGGTCACGATGAGCCCCTGCCGCGTGATCAGGTCGTGCACGATGGGGTGCTGGTTGAACTTCTGCACCTGCGAGAAGAACGAGAAGGCGAGGTCGACGAGAAGGTTGAAGAAGAACGCGTATTCTTCGTCCTTGAGGTCGAGGATTACACCCGCTTTCTTGAGGGTGATGGAAACTTTCTCGCGAGCCTCCTCGATGGGCGGGGTCCATTCCGCCCTGGAGATGTCGCCGATGGGCATCATGAAGCGCAACTCGAAGTCGATGGTCACCACCTCTTTAGAATTGAGCAGCCCGATGCCGAGCGACCCATCGTACAGTCTTCCATCCTCCACCTGTCTGATCCTCGTCTTAATTGTGATAGTTCTCATGGTCGCGTCTCCTGGTTGCATGCCTGAACATTCTCTACCGTAGCTGGCCGAGCGATGTTACAGGGAAAAAAATAGTACCATTTGTTGATAAAGAAGTCAATAATGTGTACAGTTAACATCAAAGGGTAACTGATGAATTTGAAAACGCTAATTTGAGCCTAAAATTAGCCATTTTAGAATTTTATCTACTAAGAAATTTTATAGGTCATTTAACAGATGCTTTATAGTATCCCGGATACCTTGACAAAACCAATTTCCTGATGTACACTACTATTGATCAGCAATGATCACGAAATTTAAAGCTTAAGGGCTCCGCAAGGGGTCCTTTTTGCATCTTATAGTACTTTTATTTCTCTGATCCAACAGATGAAATTTCTAATTTTTTGAATATCAAAAATAGTCAGGCCTTTATGTGCCAGATCGTTGAGTTCACTTGCCACTTTTCGAGCCGTAGCAAAAATATACACTTTCTTTCCGTCTAGTAAGAGCTGCTCTATCGAACTGGCAAAATCACTGTCGCCGCTCCACAGTATAAAATGCTCAATGCCATTTTTATCGTAATCAACCAGCATGTCTCGTCCGATCTCGACATCAAAGTTACACTTTCTGTCTTCAATGTAAAAAATACCTTGGCTATTAAGCTCTTTAAGCTGTCGATTAAATATCAGCTTTGCCTTGACATAGCAGAAAATTTTTGCTATGTTTTCGTCTAGAAAGAGAGGGTCTTCATGACCATTGACATCGCCATTGCCATTCTGAGTCTTCTTGGGTTGAGCTTTCTCGCTTACATGAGCAAGAAGATATTTTCTCTCCCAAGCCCAAAGGAGATGTGGGAGATCTTGGGTCGGGAACCGCTCCGACAGTACGAGTTCACTGCCGAGCATCTTCGGCGGGTCCGGGTCGACAAACGACCGCCTCGCTTCTTTGTGGGCAACGCAGACGCGCGAGTCGCCTACTGGCGCACCAATCAATCCGACGGAGTGAGGGTCGAGACGATCGCGTTCTTCCATTCGAAGAAGACCGGAGACGTCCGCATCATGTTCATCGACGGCCAATTCGCCATATGGACCCATGAAGGCGCGCCGGGCAAGCCGATGAGCGCGGATGAGCTCGAGTATCTCGGCAGGATCCTGACACTGGTGAGCGGCTTTGCGCCGTGAAAGAAAAATGGTGCACCAGCAGTAATCATAGGAGGTAAGATGAACGAGCAAACTATTCAGCAACTGATTCTGGAGTACGAGGGACAGATCCGGTCCGATGCACACACCACTCGGGCTCGAGCCAGCCGTTCACAGGCTGGCAAGAAAATCCTCGAGATGGGTTGTGCAGCGTTGCGAGACATTGTCACACATCTGAAGGCAACGCAGCCGCGCGATGAAGACTGGAACATGTGTACGGCTTGGGGGTTCTTGCTGTACTGGATCGCACAAGGTGCGAATCTGACCGGCGACACCCCAGACCGCCTCGGCGACTTGGCGGGGTGGATCGCCTGGGCCGAACGGCACGCCAGCAACGCCACGGCAGTCTACCCTTAGGGGTAACAACTGAATGAAGGAGAGAGCATGGTAAACAATGATGAAGAGAAAGACCGTTCGAGGTCGGAGGCGGACGGTGAAGAGGCTCGACTCCGCGGTCGTCTGTCGATTTTGAATCGAGGGTGGAATCGCGAAAAGGGGGAAGAATGGGCAGAACAGTTCGTTGCACGGGAGGCGAAACGAACAGCTAGCCTAGAGCGTAAACAACAAAAAGCGGAAATCATAAAAGCTCTTCGCCGCGAACTGAACAGCTGCAGTTATTGTGTGACCTGCGGCAATGATCGACACCGAGACAGCGAATCGAACCACAGCTGGACTTGGTCCGACCAGTGCAACTCCTGCCGAGACGGCAAAGTCCATCTCCGTAACCTGCAGGTTCGGCATTGCCGCTACTGTAATGCAACTTCTACGCGCGATGAAGTGCTTGCTGGTGGCAAATCGACCAACGCGTGGACCAATGGGAACAGATGCAACGGATGCGTCAACGCACGATCGAAAATTGAAAAAGATGTCCGTCGGCTGCTTCAAGCAAAGCTGGCTGGCGGATAAGCCTGTGCTCGATCGTTGCTGAAGCGTTCTCCAACCGCGCGTGACGTCGAGGAGAGCATCAAGAACCACTCGCTCGTCACTGTACTCATGAATATTCGTGGGTAGAGTGAGGAGATTGCGAGTGGTTTTTTGATTTAGTGCAATCAAAAAACCATCCATTAGGCCGCAAAAGAAAATGTCCGAAGAATAATCTCGACGGCCTGGCTGGTGCCCTCGATTTGCAGCCGCCGGCCGTCGGGAAGGAGTACACGAATAATCGTCAGGACGTCGCCAGTGGTTGGAGAAACGGAAGAATATTGAACGCCTTCTGCGCCATCCAGTGAAATCGTCTGATACTCTTCTGGCAGTGGCGGACGCTCTCGCTGTCGAAAAATAGCGACCGAGGCACTGCTTTTAGGATCTTTCAAGATAATGCTTTCATCGCCGTGCTCTACCGACCAGCCGCTGGGATAATCTAGAGAAAACTGAGCAAAGCCGGATTCGCTGAGCGTTGACATTTGGGCTGCCATTTCGGCCTCCTTGGCTGACAAGGCAGTGCTCACGAATCGTTCCCGAAGCTCCCGCGGGGCGAGTTCAGCGGTGTACGAGGGAGGGTTAGAAGCTTGATTCGAAATCGGCAGACACCCTGCACCCAGTGCCAAAAGAGCCGTGCCGATAAATCCGATAGCGACTACCAGCCCGAGATAGGCTGGATTGGTCTTTTTGCGCCCCGTTCTGCCCAACGTCCTTTCCACCTCGCTGATCCGATGCCGTGTCGCAATCACGGTATCGGGGTTAAGCGAGATGCTATCAATGCCAGCGCGCACCAAAAATTCCGCAAATTCAGGATAATCTGATGGCGCCTGGCCGCAAATGCCGACCTTTTTACCAGCCGCGTGAGCAACCGTGATAACATCGCGAATGAGCTTGGTAACCGCGCCGTTTCGCTCGTCATACACATGCGCGACTTGCGCCGAGTCGCGATCCACGCCGAGCGTGAGCTGGGTCAAATCATTGGAACCGATGCTAAATCCGTCAAATAGCTTGGCGAATTCTTCGGCCAGAATAACATTGGACGGAATTTCACACATCACATACACCTGGAGTCCGTTTTCACCTTGTTTCAGTCCAAACTCGGCCATGGTTTTTAGCACTTCCTCGCCTTCATGCGGCGTGCGGCAAAATGGCACCATCGTAATGACATTGGTGAGTCCCCAATCATTCCTGACTTTTTTCATGGCTTCACACTCCATTCGGAAGCCTTCTTTGTATTCTTTGGAATAATAACGCGAGGCGCCGCGCCATCCAAGCATGGGATTTTCTTCATGAGGTTCAAACTCTTTCCCCCCAATGAGGGTGGCATATTCGTTGGTTTTAAAATCAGAAAAACGAATAATGACGGGATTCGGATAAAACGCCACGGCGATCCGCGCGACCCCTTCGGCCAGTTTGTCCACGCAATAATCAGCCTTGTTTTTGTACCCGCGCGTGAGTTCAGTTATTTTTTTCTTGGCGGCCGCGTCTTTTAGCGTCGAGAAGTAGCGAAGAGCCAGCGGATGAATGCGAATAAAATTGGTAAAAATAAATTCTTCGCGTGCGAGACCCACACCATCGTTCGGGATAAACGACAAGGGAAAGGCGTTGTCCGGATCGCCCACATTCATCATGATTTTTGTTTTGGTTTTTGGAACATCTTTGATCTCCGTTTTATGAACCTCAAACGGCAAGATGCCGCGATAGATTCTCCCCTCCTCCCCTTCGGCGCAGGATACGGTCACTGGCGCGCCGTCTTTCAAGAGTTTGCGCGCGCCGCGAACCCCTACCAAACAAGGAACGCCTAACTCTCGGGATACTATTGCAGCATGAGAGGTTTTCCCGCCTTCTTCCGTCACAATCGCCGACGCCAGACGCATGATCGGCTCCCAATCTGGATCAGTAATGCGCGTGACCAGAATATCGCCTTTTTTAAATTGATGCATGTCTTTGGGTCGATCAATAATGCGCACCTTACCCGCACCGATTTTTTGTCCAACCGCAGTACCAGTAGCGATACTATCGCCTTTATTTTTTAAAACATATCGTTCAATGGTCGAATGGTTGGCATGCGCTTTGACCGTTTCTGGTCGAGCTTGGACAATATATAACTTCCCAGTTTCGCCATCTTTGGCCCATTCAATATCCTGTGGTTTTTGGTAATGGGCTTCAATTTCCATACCCCAGGTCGCCAGCTGGAGTACTTCTGCTTCAGATAGCGCAAAAGTATTTCGTTCTTTTTGAGGCACGTTCTTTTGAGCGGTTCCCCCTTTTTCATGATACATTAATTTGACTTCTTTGGTGCCAATAATTTTGCTAAACAAAGCCTTTTTTCCTTGTTTTAGGCCAGCTTTAAACACGTAATATTGGTCTGGTGTCACCCGGCCTTTGACAACATACTCACCTAGTCCATAGGACGCATTAATTAGAACCACGCCGGAGAAGCCTGATTCAGTATCAAGCGTAAACATGACGCCCGAGGTGCCAAGGTCAGAGCGTACCATAACCTGCACGCACACGGAAAGCGCCACATTGAGGTGATCGAACCCCTTGGTTTCGCGATACGAAATGGCGCGATCCGTAAACAAGGAGGCAATGCACTTTTTGACCGCCAGCATCAACTCTTTTTCTCCCCTAACATTGAGATATGTCTCCTGCTGGCCGGCAAAACTGGCATCGGGCAAATCTTCCGCCGTCGCGCTTGATCTCACCGCGACCGATAAGTTCTTTTTGTTCTCTGACTTCGCGAGCGCCGCGTACGCCGCCGCAATTTCTTTTTCCAAATTCTTTGGCAGACGCGCCGTCAAAATCATGGCGCGCACTTTGGCGCCGACGCGTTTCAGCGCTTTCACATCCGTGGTATCCAAGCTGTGCAATGCGGCCTTAATCTTTTTATCAAGTCCGGTCTGAGCCAAAAAATCCCGGTACGCGTTTGCGGAAATGGCAAAACCATTGGGAATGGTGATTCCCTTCTCAGTCAGTTTGTTGTACATTTCTCCAAGCGACGCAGTTTTACCACCAACTAGTGGGATGTCAGTGATCGAAATATCTTTAAACCAAAAAATTGAAGCGTCTGATTTATTAAAAATTTTTTTTTCTTTTTTTACCATAAGAGTGATAGTATACCACACTTTCCATTAAAACGCCTTTGCCTAAATGTGGATTTTCACTTCACTTCCCTAACTTCAAGCAAATTAACATTTCCCGACTGCCCGACCGGTTCGCCGGCGACAACCACGACTTTGTCACCGGTGTTCAGCTTTTCGGTTTTTTTCAAAATGGCCAGAGATTGGTTCACCAAATCTTCAATGGAATCGCACGGCGGCAAGAGAAATGGGATCACCCCCCATGACAAATTCAGCTGGCGCCGAACTCGTTCGCTCGAGGTTCCGACATAGATCGGCAATTCGGGCCGATAACGGCTGATCATGCGCCCCGTATCGCCCGTAATAGACGCCGCCAAAATAAAAGAGGCGTCGACTCGTTCGGCCAGAAGCCGCGCCAACTCACTCATAATGGTGTCGAGCGATGTCTTGGACTCTTTGCCGCGCACCTTGCTCTCGTCAGCCAGGATAAGATTATCATATACGGATTTTTCCGTCTCGATGATAATGTGCTCCATAACTGCCGTGCTCTCGACTGGATACATGCCAGTCGCGGTTTCATTGGAGAGCATAAGGGCATCGGCATGGTCAATTACG
>JBBTRO010000070.1:0-1809 GCA_038065155.1 Patescibacteria group bacterium | reverse complement strand
GGACGCACGTTTTTTTCAAGAACACTTCCAAAAATACTTCGCCATGCTTTTTATAAACTGCTTTTGCTTCAACCAAACATTCTTTTTCTTGAATGACTGACCAACGAGATCAACACAGGAAATGATTGGCGTATGCACCACTTTATACCCCAATCGTTTGGCTTCGCGGCAGGTATCGACATCCTCGAACCAGATAAAATAACGCGGATCAAAGGCGAAACCCAATTGTTCTACAAGCTCACGGCGAACCAGCATGCAGGAACCGCGAACTGAATCAACTTCTTGTTCAAGATTAAAATCGCGATCACTATACAAATATCCGTTAAGAAGATTTGGCAAAAGATGGGGCAGTTTGTACACGATGGCCAACATTTCCCAAAGTTTAGGGAACCGACGCGGCGTGGCATTCAAATTTATCTCGCCTTTTTCATTGACAAGCTTGCACGCCGAAATACCAACGTCAGGATGCGAGCGCATCCAGTCAAGCCATCGTTTCAAATCGCCCGCCTTCGCTGAAGCTTCGGTGGGCAAGCCTGCTTTCAAAAAACGATTGTCTGGATTCAAAAACAAAATAAACTCGCCGCTCGCCACTTCAACCCCCTGATTATTTGGCCGGCCAAAACCGCGATTGCTACTATTGCGAATAATCCTCACGTCGGGAAATTCTTTTTCAATGAGATCTGGCGTGCCATCGACCGATGCGTTATCAACAACGATCTGCTCATATTCCACCCCTTCAGTTGCCAAAATAACCGAGCGGATCTGCTCGGTTATCATATCTTTCGAGTTATATGTAACGGTAATAATGGAAAGGTCCATACCACTCAGGTGTTGGGGTGCTGGAGTGCTGAGGTGCTCAGGTGTTTGGCGTATTTCCGCATCGTATCCCGGATCGCTTCATGCACCGGCCGCATGATGATGCCAAGATTTTCTAGATTGCTGGACTGGAGAATGTTGTTCGAACGCCCTTTTACCGCCAAGCCTTGCTTCACAAGATCGTCATTCGTAATCCACTCATTGGTATGACTCGGATCAACCAATTCTTCGTACAGGGCCATGATCTCACGGTGCTTGAGAATCCCAGGATTGGTCACATGAAAAATGCCAGCGGCCTTTTGCGATAGTAATTCGTGAAATACGTCAATCATGTCATCGAGGATCGTCACGCTATTGGCCACATCAATCACTTTCTTGAAACTAACCAATTTGGTAATTAAATTGTCCGGACCCGGGGTCCAATCAATCGGCAAACGAATGCGGGCAATACCGACGTTTGGTAATGTCGAAAGCACCAGATCGGCGGCATACTTTGCGCGCGAATACACCGGAATCGGATTCCCAAAATCATCCTCTTTCCAACCGGCCGGATCAGGCGAGTCGCCATAATAAATACAGCCGGAGCCAATGTGAAGAAAATACACGCCCTTTTGCTGACACGCTTCAGCAATTGTAATCGGCAACTTCGTATTCCCCAAAATCGTCTCGAGCTGGTGCGTTTCACACCAGTCCACGTTTGGTTTGCCCCGGACACCGGCGGCGTTAAGAACGACGTCCGGCTCATGCTCTTCGAGAGCCTCGATCATGTCCTCGGCTGTATCAATGTGGCCATCAAACACGACTGCATCCGTCCAGGCGTCAGCACAACGTTTGCCAATAAAACCTTTGCCAATAATGAGAATTTTCATAATTTTGAAGTTGTAATAGTTAAGGACTTACGCGATTGAACAGATTTCGCTTTGGCTCAATCTGTTACTCCAAACAATATACTTTAAGGAGTAACGAGCGGGAGCCAAAGCGAATTTCGTTGGG
>JBBTRO010000069.1:0-2480 GCA_038065155.1 Patescibacteria group bacterium | reverse complement strand
GCACTGTCCCGGCGATTGCCGACAAGCTTCAAGTCGTGCGCGATGTTGGGCTTGGCTATCTCCATCTGGGACAGCCAGCGACAACACTCTCCGGCGGCGAAGCCCAACGCATCAAGCTCGCGACCGAACTCTCCCGCCGCGCGACCGGTCGCACCTTATATATTTTGGACGAACCAACCACCGGTCTTCATTTCGATGACATAAAACGCCTCCTTCATGTTTTAAATCAACTCGTTGACAAGGGCAATACCGTCCTTATCATTGAACACAATCTCGATGTGATCAAATGCGCCGACTGGGTAATCGATCTCGGACCCGAAGGCGGCAAGCGCGGTGGCAATATTATCGCGGTCGGGACGCCAAAAGAGATTGTAAAAAACCCGAAAAGTGTGACTGGAAAGTATTTGAAACAGATGGTAAAGTAACTGCGACGTATTTACTTAATCTATGCCAGAAAGCTTTGGCGTGTACAATCCAGACATACCTCTACCCAAAGGTGTAAGAGGGGGTGGATCATTGGATGTAGATATTAAAACTGAAATTATTGATAATCTGGCAGAGCCGACCATAAACCGGAAAGCATTGGCTGAAAGAAGAGAAAAAGTAAAAAGAACGATAATAGAATCTGGGGAAGCGGAAACTGTTGATATTCCAACTCAAATAGACATCGCCCCTCCAGAAGACGAAGCGCGAACCCAAGGAAGATTATCCCCAGAAGATCAGCGCCAAATTGACGAACTCAGAAAAACTTGGAGAATCCCAGAAAAAAAGTGATAATAAAAATTGTCCCCCGACTAAGTCGGGGGACAATTTTTATGCTTTCAAGTTTTAATGCTTTAATGATTTTATGATTTCACAATCGTCTTTACTTCCTTCAACTTCTTTGTATAATTCCGCAAAAAATACAGTTTCGAACGGCGAACTTTGAGCTGACGGACAAATTCAATCTTATCAACGACCGGGGAGTGAAGCGGATAAATTCTCTCGACCCCAACGCCTTCGGAAACTTTTCTGACCGTTACCGTGGCGGAAGGGCCACTGCCATGCTTCACAGCCAAAACCGTACCCTCAAAAATTTGAATACGCTCTTTTTCTTCGCCTTTGGCATTGGTTTCCTTGATTTTCTGGTGAACTTTTACAATCATCCCCGGACGGAGGGAAAAACGAATATCTTCGGACATAGAAAAACATTTGACAATTAACCTTTGACAATTGACAATTCCAATTTATGTCATATGTCAAGTGTCGCCAGTGTACTATAAAGCCTCTGTCCTGTCAAGTTAGCGCCCTCAATGCTTCGACCAACTCACTTTCTGACGCGCCAAACGACGCTCGCGCATACCCCTCTGCCCCAAAGGCGAGCCCGGGGACGAGAGCGACATTGGCTTCGCGCATCATGCGCTCGCAGAATACGACCGAACTTTTTTCGGCCGTACCGAAGGAAGAGAGGGGTATAAAACTGTAGAGAGCGGAGGCAGGCGAAGGCAGTGAACAAGAAAAAAGTTCGATAAATGTTTTTACAAAGGTATCACGGCGTTTCCGCATCGCTTCGCGAACAGTTGAACTAATTTCATCGGCATTCGTAAACGCCGCGACCGCCGCCCACTGGCTTACGCTCGATGTGCCGGTCGTACTTTGCCCCTGAATATTGGCCAAAATTTTGATCGCTTGTTCCGGACCAAAGACAATCCCGACGCGCCAGCCGGTCATGGCAAAATGCTTGGAACAACTTTGCACCAAAAGCAGATTATCGTGAAATTCCGGAAATGACCCGGCCGACACATACTCGCCCTCGTAAACAAGCGCACTATAAACCTCGTCAGAAATAGTCATTAGATTATGTTTCTTGGCTACAGCCAATATCACCTTCAACTCTTGGCGTGAATACAAAACGCCGGTTGGGTTGGATCCATTATTTAAGATGAGCATCCTTGTTTTATTTGTGCAGACTGCTTCAATCTGATCGGCTGTCGCTTTCCAGTGGGCTGGATCAGTATGGACAATCTTTGGAATACCCCCAAATAGGCGAATAATCGATGGGTAAGAAACGTAATACGGTGCAATAATAATTACCTCGTCGCCAGGTTTTATAAATGCCTGCAGAGCCGAAAAAATGGCGAATTTGCCACCGCAGGTAACCAAGGTATTTGCCACTTCATAGCGAGTACCGTACTGATTCCTCATCCACTGTGCCGCAACACGGCGAAGTTCAGGAATGCCAGCGACCGGCGGATACAAAGTTTTTCCTTGTTCAATTGCCTCGCGAGCGGCCTTCGCAATCGCGGGATGAGCGGGCAGGATGGGTTCGCCCGCACTCAAATTGTAGACTCGCTCTCCGTGCGCCTTCTTTTCCATAGCCATGTTATTCATGACCATGGTCGCGGAAGATTCAAGCTGTAAATCGGTTTCAAACATATTATTAAGAACTTACGCGATTGAACAGATTTCGCCTCGGCTCAATCTGTTACTCCAAACAATAT
>JBBTRO010000068.1:0-4185 GCA_038065155.1 Patescibacteria group bacterium | reverse complement strand
AAGAGAAGATCAAACTGCATTGTGGGCAGGAATAAATGATGGTACCATTGATACGATCGGAACCGATCACGCACCGCATACACTGGAAGAAAAAGCCAAGCCCTATGGCCAAGCACCGTCTGGCGTGCCGGGGATCGAAACCATACTCCCGCTTTTTCTTACAGCAGTCCGCGACGGAAAACTCACCCTTGACCAACTAACCCGGGTTACACGGATAAATGCAGAAAAATTCTTTGGGCTTAAACGGAATGATGACGTCGTGTTGGTCGATATGAATACAATAAAAAAAGTTAATGGTGCGATGCTACAAACCAAGTCCAAATGGTCACCATTTGAGGGATGGGAGTTGGTTGGGTGGCCAGTGTATACGATATTGCGAGGACAGATATTCAAAGTACAATAAACCTCTATGCTGCAAGAACCTTTCTACGACCCAACTAAATCTTACGAAGAAAATTACGCCTCGGGCCCGTTTGGTGCGTTTGCGGATGCTTTGTCCTCCGAAGCCACGGCGAGCGGGGCGAAGGAGGAGCCAAGCTTTGATTTCCATGACCACAAAGTCTATGCACCATTCGGCATCCCGCCCGGGCCGCTCTTAAACAGTAATTTCGTAAGGGCCGCATTTGAGAAAGGTTTTGATATTTGTGTATATAAAACTGTTCGAAGCAATACCTTCCCTTGCCATCCTTTCCCCAATGTCCTCGCTGTAAAATTGGATGGTGACCTAACCATGGAGAAACTAAAAAATCCGGTAACAGCGAACGCAACGTACAATGAGCCTCTCTCCATTACCAACTCCTTTGGCGTACCATCCCGTGATCCGGATTTCTGGCAAGAAGACGCGAAAAAGGCGATTGACTACGCCGGAAAAGGGCAAGTAATGGTCCTAAGCTTCATGGGAACTGTGAAGGAAAATCAAACACAGGCTGAGTTTATTGCTGATTTTGGTCTGGCCGCACGACTGGCGCACGAAACTGGCGCAAAGGTGCTTGAGGCCAATCTATCTTGTCCCAATATCGGCAACGAAGGCCTGGTTTGTTACAACCTCGATGTCACTCGCGCAGTCTGTGAAGCGATCCGCAATGTAATTGGGAATACGCCGTTTGTGATTAAAATTGGTTACTTTACCGATCAAGATCAATTAGAAAAATTAACAAAAATTGCCAACGAATACGCCGACGACGTGGCCGCGATCAACACCCTCGCCGCGACCGTTGTGGACGATTCCGGAAATCAAGCACTACCCGGAAAAAACCGCCTCAAAAGCGGCGTCTGCGGCGCTGGCATCAAATGGGCCGGGCTTGATATGGTTAAGCGACTCAAGGCAATAAAAGATGAGAAAGGCTACCGTTTTTCGATTACTGGGGTCGGTGGGGTCATGACTCCCGAAGACTACCTCGATTACCGCTCTGCTGGGGCTGATGTCGTCATGTCCGCCACCGGCGCCATGTGGAATCCGTATTTGGCCGAGGAAATTAAAGCCAGTGTCTAAACAAATTAATCAATGCCCTCTCCTACCAGGAGAGGGGGGGTGAGGTCTCAACGCATATCGAAGTCAAGCATTAAGTTCCACTTGCAAAATATGTCTACCGCCGAAAACATCGCAAAAATATTATTAAACATAAAGGCAGTCACCTTAAACACCGATACGCCTTATACGTGGAATACAGGCCTCAAATCCCCTATCTACTGTGATAACCGGCTCCTCATGTCGCATCCAAAGGAACGCAAAGAAGTGGTCGAAGGATATAAACAATTGATCCGTGAAAACAATATCGAGTTCGATGTCATTGCTGGAACCGCGACTGCTGGCATTGCGTGGGCCGCATACCTCGCCTACGATTTGGGAAAACCAATGGTATTTGTGCGTGCCAACCCAAAAGACTATGGTTTAGCCAAAAAAGTAGAGGGTAGAATGGAGCGAGGCGCTCGCGTTCTCATTGTAGAAGATCTTATTTCAACTGGCCGAAGTTCACTCGCCTCAGCGACTGCGTGTCGAGAAGAATACAACGCAAACATCGTAGCGGTGTTGAGTATATTCACCTATGAAATGAATAAATCAAAATCAGCATTTCAGGAAGCTAATATTCCGCTGCATTCTCTCAGCAACTTCTCTACTCTTGTTAACATTGCTACTCAAGAACAATATCTAAGTTCATCCCAAAAAGAGAGTGCGATGAGTTGGAGCCAAAATCCAGAAGAGTGGAGCAAGACCCGAGGTGGTGTATAAATAAAACAGAAATAATTTTAACCAATACTCACTATGCCCAAAAGAACCTTTGAAGATCTGTTTAGACCTGAGGAAAAAAATCCTGACATAGAAAAGTTGTTCGAACAAACGAACAGAACAACGATTGATGAAGCGTTCAAGAAACAAATTCTAAATGAATTGGCTAAAAACCAAGATTTGTTACAATTTTTTAATTCACTAGAAATTCCGGACCAAGAAAGGACAATATATTTAATTACTCAAGGAAATGAAGAGGTTAGAAGGATAGCGAGAATATTAAGTGAAATTTTAAACAAAAAATATCAACCACTGAAGCGATCCTGCCAACTTGCTCTTGCCTGGTTTGATGTAAAAAAAGTATGATGTCTCTCTCTTATCTCGACCGCGCCGATAAGTGCACCAATCCAACCGCCAAAAAACTCCTCTCCCTCATGGACTCTAAACAGACCAATCTCTGCTTAGCGGCTGATGTGATTACAAAAGAAGAATTGCTGTCACTTGCCAATATACTCGGCCCAGAAATCTGCCTTTTCAAAACACACATTGATATTGTCGAAAATTTTGATGACGATCTCATCATTCACCTTCAGCGACTCGCTGAAAAACACAACTTCCTTATCTTTGAAGATAGAAAATTTGCTGACATTGGCAAAACCGTACAACTCCAGTATCAAGATGGGATTTACCACATTGCTGATTGGGCCCACATCACAAACGCTCACACGGTCGCGGGACCTGGCAGTATCGAAGCCCTCAAAGAAATCGGCCTACACAAAGGCCGTGGACTATTGGTTCTGGCGGAAATGACGCCCAAAGGAACACTGGCAAAAGGAGCTTATACCGAAGAAAGTATCGCCATGGCCAAAGCCCACCATGATTTTGTGATTGGCTTTATCACAACGCACCAATTAACTGCTGACCCTACATTTGTTAACTTTACTCCCGGAGTTCAACTGACAGAAGGCGCTGACAAATTTGGCCAGCAATATTTGACGCCAGAAGAAGTTATCACGAAGCGCGGCTGTGATGTGATCATCGTCGGCCGAGGCATTACGAGCGCGTCTGATCCACCCTCTGAAGCAAAAAAATACCGAGAAGCAGGTTGGAGAGCGTACAAGATGAGATGATGATCTTTAGGATCCTGAAATGTCCAAATGTTTAACTGAAGTCGTTGGCTTTTGACGATTCCCCTTATTATCCGCATACAACGAATCATCCCACTTCCCCGTCACTGGCGTTACCCCGCCGACCGTACGCCGCGCAATACTCGTCGTGGCATCCACCTCATCATGATCACGATGATACGAGCCTACCTGACGTCTTTCTTGTTTCTTCTCCGCCCGCTCAGCCACTGATACCTTCCGCGCCTTTTCAAAAAGAGCCCGGATATGAGAAACTGCGGCCGGGCGATTGCCGGTAAATTTTGATTGTAAAAATCCGGCTTTACCGTACGCCGATAATGCTTTCTTTGTCGTAGAACTCAGTGAAGAAACCGCCTTGGGATTTCGATTAATTTTTTGAATCGCACGTTTCACTTGCTCCTGTTCCGCGTGATTTAAGTCAGGATTGGCTTTTTGTACATCATGCAAAAGACTCGAGAGGGATTTCCCATCTCGAATAGCATGATAATCAGTAATCCCCTTGAGCCAGGGATTTATTCTATTGGTTGGCATAAAAATTTTTTATTAAGCTCTTAGCTTCGGATACTTCTTTACACCACTGAATTCTTTTATCCCGCCGAAACCACGTCATCTGGCGTTTGGCCACATCACGCGTATCGTGCTTCAAACGCAGAGTCGCATCCTCAAGTGTCTCCGTCCCTTCAGTATACGACTTAAACTGTCTGTAGCCAATGCCATTCATGCCCGGGGCAGACCAGCCGTACTTGGACTCCAGACTTCGGACTTCGGCTATCAGTCCGCCCTGCACCATTAAATCGACGCGCGAATCAATCC
>JBBTRO010000067.1:0-10675 GCA_038065155.1 Patescibacteria group bacterium | reverse complement strand
GGGGGGGTAAACTATCCCACTGCTTGGGTTTGGGACAAGAAGAAACAAGATCGCTGTCTGGTTCCTTCCTTTCCCAAATGCGTAAATCCACTAGGCAGTGTGCCGGGAGAGGTGGTGGTAGACATAGAGTAGATAGGAGTCTGGCATGGAAAACAAAGATGGATTAAATCACGTGGACATGAGCTTGGATGCAATCTTCGTGGCCTTCGGGCTCACGGGTCGGGTCGCCGAGATGGCGAAGGAGGAGATCCAGGCGGCCACTTATGCGGCCGTCGAGCTCGGGGTAGACGAGCTCGAGCGCTCCCGCCGGCAGACCGCAGAGGCGGTCGAAGCGCAACTGGCGCGACTGGGCACGATGCTGGACAGGCAGGAGAGAGGAGGGGATCGGTTGAGAGATCTTCTCGACGAAATGGCTGGCAAGCTCAACGCGATCAGCCGGGATAGCCTCGTTCCTGGCTACCAGTTCACGAACGGTCTGGATGGCTGGCTCGAAGTGATCACGATCGAGGAGCTCACCAAGTTGCGCAACGAGCTGGCGGATCTCCGCGCCAAGCTGGCGCGGCGCCAGCACTCCAAGAAGTCCGCCCGCACCCGGCGCCGCTAGAGCGGCGCTCCCGCCAATGCGCTCTCCGCCAAAGACGGATCGAGCGCCGTCAGCCCGCCGCTACGAGCGCGGGCAAAACCACAAGGAGTACCGGCGACCGCAATGGACTGCAGTCGCCGTGAAACAAAAAACCATCACAGCATTGTGGCGGTTTTTTGTTTCGTAAGATTTTTACTTTGTTTGTGTTAATCTGCTTCAATTATACGCTATAGCGTATAATTGAAGCAGATGCTAGAATGTGAATTTTATTACTGACGGTTGCGCCTTCGCGCTCTATGGCCATGTCTTCTATTGTTCACGATCGGAATGAATGGAAGAAAGGAGTAGGAAGACAACAGTGAAATGCTGTACAAAAAAATCTGCAGGTGCGGCTACAGATTTCCTCCCTTCTTTTTGATTGTTTCGACCGCACTCGGTGTGTGTATTGCTTACCAGTTCACTGTGTAGATGGTCTTTTCTGGTTTCGGCGTTCCGTCTGGATTGCGCTTGATCGTGAGTTCAGCGAGAGTGGCAATTTGCTCCCGGACTGTCTCCCAGATAATCTTGGCTACTGCCATTGGCTCCATGAACCGGCTCGTGTCAATGTCTTTGCCAGCCCATAATCCTGTCTTCATGCCGCCTGGGCAGACGATAAGATTTTTGGATCCAAGACGCTGTACGAGCTCGTAGTGGAAATTCAGGGCGAACGCTCGTCGATCTGCCTGCGCGGTTGCGTAGACGGTTTCGTCCTGGCGGATCTGGGTGGCGCTGGTCGACGCAATCGTGATCAAGTGGTATGGATGCCTGGTTGCGGCGTGGAAGTCCTCGATGATTTCTGCTGGCCCCTCGGCGATGGTGCGTCGCACACGCCTTTTCTCAGCACGAGATTGGGACGAAGTCATACCGCGAAGATGCGGCCCGCCGCCAGCGATCACAAGGTACAAGATGTCAGATGCTTCGCCGAGAGCAGTCATAACCTGTTCACTCACGTCTGCGTCCATGAAATCGGCCGTGATGTACTGCGCCTCTTTGAGCCCCGTATCTTGAGCGGCTATATTGGCAGTGCGTCCGACCAGAATCGGGGTAATGCCATCTTGTATAAGACGCAGAGCCAGCGCTCGGCCAAGACTATTTTTTCCTGTGCCGCCTAGAATAAGTGCGCGTTGCATATAATCCTCCTCTTTTTCCCTCTTTCTCTAGAGGGAACCTGATTTAAGCGTAGCAGGAATTATTAAATTGTGTATTAAAAAATTACTTATTTTGTAATTTATTTTATTAATACTAAGTAAATTTGACTGTATAAAGATAAAATGCTAGTATTTTAGTGTTGTAATTTTTTGTTATATTTTATGGAAATAGCACCACTATTGGAAACACTTGGTCTCAACAAGCACGAGACGAGTATTTATTTGTCAATTATAAGTTTGGGCACAGCCTCAATTGCCGATATCGTAAAATATACCCAATTACATCGTCCGACCGTCTACAAATTCTTACCGTCGCTGGTGCAAAAAAATTTGGTCTCCCTTTCTGTCAAGGGCAGGCGCAAGGTGTATTCGGCAGAGTCGCCAGCACGGTTGAAGCAACTGCTAGAAAAGCTGAATATCGATCTTGAGCAATGTCTGCCTGATTTAATAAGCACCTATGATAATCGCAATCCGCGGCCAACAATTAAGTTTTATGAGGGTGAAAAGGTGATATCATGGGTATATGATGATGTGCTGGCAACTTGTAAAAAAGGTGATGTTTTCTATCGCTATGAATCACCCAAGGACTATAAGAAAAACGATCGCCACCTTCCATCTGCGTATATTGAGCGTATTTGCCACAAGAAGGAAATTCAAAAATTTGTTATTACGAATGAAAAGACGGCACAAAATAAACCGCGAGTCATCGAGCGTGTGTCAAAGTTCGTGCCAAAGGTATTTGATTTTTTTGAGTATGACATAACGCAAATTATTTATAACAACAAAGTTGCTTTTGTTGATTTTAACACCAATACCGCATGGATCATTGAGAGCGCTCCGTTTGCCAAATTTCAGCGACAGATTTTTAAATTGTTGTTTGGGAAGCTGTAGCCTTGCTCGTGAAAAGTATGGTTAAAAAATTTCATCAGAAAACAAAAGTACTAATCTGCATGTCTGGCGGCGTGGATTCATCGGTCGCCGCGGCGTTGTTGTTGCGCCAGGGGTATGATGTGACGGGGGCGTTTATGGTGAACTATGATTCTGGACGGGCGCCAGTAGGCGATTCAAATTGCTGGTTGCCTGAGTATCGCGACGCGCTTCGGGTGGCGGCGCATCTTGGTATCCCTCTTTTAAAGCTTGATTTTACCAAAGAGTACAGTGAGAAGGTATTGAAGTACATGTTTCGTGAATACAAAAAAGGTCGGACACCGAATCCGGATGTGCTTTGCAATACTTTTATTAAGTTTGGGGTGTGGCTCGATTGGGCAAAGCGGCATGGATTTGAGAAATTGGCGACGGGACACTACGCCCGCCTCGGGCGGGAAATCCGAAATCCTAAGCACGAAATCCGAAACAAATCCCAAATCCAAAATCCAAAATTTGAGTTAGTACAGGCAAAAGATAAAAATAAAGATCAAACCTATTTCTTGCATCAGTTAAATCAAGAACAATTGTCTCATGTGCTGTTTCCGATTGGGGAGTTTACGAAACCGCAAGTCCGAAGTCTGGCACGTCGATTTGGTTTACCCACAGCAAACAAAGAAGAGAGTATGGGAATTTGTTTTGTGGGCGAGGTGCCGATGAAGGAATTTCTTGGGACGAAGATTAAGACGAAGATGGGAAGGATGGTGACAACTCGTGGAGAAGTAATTGGTAAGCATGATGGGTTGGCGTTTTATACGATTGGACAGCGGCATTTGAAAATTTCAAATGACAAAATCCAAATGTCCAATCAAATCCAAAATCCAAGTGTCCAAACTCGGCCGCTGTTTGTCGTTGGCAAGAATGTTAAAAAGAATGAACTCATCGTCGGCTACGAAGACGATCCGGCGCTGCACAAGAAGGAAATTATTGTCACCGATGTTCACTGGGTGGGTGGACAAGCGCCTAAATTTCCGCTACACTGCGAGGTGCGGCTGCGACACCGTCAAGCATTGCAAAAAGCGATAATCAAATGTCAAATGTCAGGTGTCAAATGTCAGGTGTCATTAGATACGCCCCAGCGCGCGCCGACACCAGGGCAGTTTGCGGTATTTTATAAAGAGGAAAAGTGTTTAGGCGGGGGAGTTATTAGATAATATATGGATAAAAAAGAATTAGACTCAATCATCAGTCCGTTTCCCTTTTGATCATTTGTCTGTGACCAAAGCTAAAGAAAACAATTACGCCTTTATTGACAGTCAGAATCTAAATTTATCAATCCAAGAGCAGGGTTGGAATTTGGATTTTGGTAGGTTCGGGCGATATATTGAGGATCGTTTTTTTGTTACTAAGGCTTTTTTGTTTATCGGTTTTGTATACGAACATCAGACCATGTATACATATTTACAAAAGGCCGGCTACATTTTGGTTTTTAAGCCGACGCTTATATTGCCAAACGAAAAAGTAAAAGGCAATGTTGATGCAGATTTGGTGCTTCATGCCATGATCGAATATCCACGTTATGATAAGGCAGTAATTGTGACAGGCGATGGCGATTTTCATTGTCTGGTTGAATACTTAGAAAAAAAGAATAAGCTTGAGCGTTTAGTGGTACCCAATAAATATAAGTATTCTTCATTATTGCGCCGGTTTAGTCATTGGATTACCTTTCTGAATGGCACAAAAGAAAAGTTGGGTAGAAATTTTGAAATGAAAAAGAGGCATAGCCTCGGGACGAACCCTTCGGGTAGCCTCTTATCGTGATAATCCTTATTATACATGATTATTTTGATTTGTCAAGCAGTAAATTAACATCGTAGATGATTATGACCACCAATCAACTCCGCCAAAAATATCTTGATTTTTACAAAACTCGTGGCCATGCGATTGTGCCATCGGCTTCTTTGCTTCCAGAAAATGATCCAACGACCCTCTTTACTGGATCAGGCATGCAGCCGATGATCCCGTTTCTGTTGGGGGAAAAGCATCCGCTCGGAACACGAGTAGCTGACTCACAAAAATGTTTTCGTTCACAGGACATTGACGAAGTCGGCGACAACCGCCACACCACATTTTTTGAGATGCTTGGGAATTGGAGTTTGGGCGATTATTTTAAGCAGGAACAAATTCCGTGGATATGGGAATTTTTGACAAAAGAAGTCGGCCTAGATCCAAAACGATTGTATGTTACCTGTTTTCGCGGAAACGAAGGTTTGGGAATTCCGAGAGACACTGAATCCGCAGAACTATGGCAGAAGCTTTTCAGCGATGCTAGGGCTGATGCTTTGATTGCAGATTTTTCCGAACGAGATGGGTTGCAAAACGGAAGAATATTTTATTATGATGAAAAGAAAAATTGGTGGAGCCGCTCGGGGACGCCGGACAAGATGCCTATCGGCGAACCAGGCGGACCAGATACGGAAATGTTTTGGGACTACGGTCTGGAATTGGGTTTGCATGAGAAGTCAAAATGGAAAAATCAACCATGCCATGTTAACTGCGACTGCGGCCGATTTTTGGAAATTGGGAATAGTGTCTTCATGGAATATCGAAAGACTAAAAGCGGGTTTGAAAAATTAAAACAACGCAACGTTGATTTCGGCGGTGGACTGGAGCGTATCGCGGCGGCGCTTCAGGACGATCCAGACGTATTCAAGATTGATCTATTTGAGGGAATGCGACATGAGCTGGAAGTCATAAGCCGTAAGCCGTATGGAGTGAATGCCGAAGAGACATATGCGTATCGGGTGATTTTGGATCATATTCGAGCCGCAACGTTTCTTATTGCCGATGGCGTTCCGCCCGCCAACAAAGATCAGGGATATTTTACACGCCTGCTCATGCGACGGTCGATTCGGTTTGCGCAAAAGCTTGGCATTACACAAAATTTTTGCGCCAAAGTGTCCGAGCAAGTGATCGAAAAATACAAAGACGCCTATCCTGAACTTGTTAAGCATCGAGAGTTGATTGCGTCAATCATGAATGAAGAAGAGCAAAAATTTGCTCGTACCATCCGCGGCGGGCTTCAGCTTTTCAACGAACTGTTGAAAGGGCGGGAGCGCAAGATTATCGGCGGCAAAGAAGCTTTTGATCTTTATCAGTCATACGGCTTTCCTCTGGAGATGACGGAGGAATTGGCCACAGAGCATGGATTTTCGGTTGATCGCACAGGGTTTGAGCAGGAATTGAAAGTTCATCAGGATGTGTCTCGAATGGGATCGGAAAAGAAATTCAAAGGCGGACTTGCCGATCATTCTGACATGAGTGTAAAATATCATACGGCGACGCATCTTTTGCATGCTGCCCTTCGGAAAGTCTTGGGACCACAGGCCGAACAGCGGGGAAGTAACATCACCCCCGAGCGTCTGCGGTTTGACTTTGCCCATCCGACTAAAATGACACCGGAAGAAATTAAAGCGACCGAAGATCTGGTTAATGCCGCAATTCAGAGAGATTATCCCATGACCTGGCAAGAGCTGCCTTTGGCAGAAGCAAAACGTTTGCAGGCAATTGGACTGTTTGAAGAAAAATACGGCGACAAAGTAAAAGTTTACACCGTTGGTGATCCTGCTGGTATGCCTGTGGCCGACCCATCAGCCAAAACCTTTAGCCGTGAATTCTGCGGCGGGCCGCATGTGGAGCACACTGGCGTAATTGGGAAGTTTAAGATTGTAAAGGAAGAAGCCTGTAGTGCGGGAGTGAGACGGATAAAGGCGATTGTTATTTGATTTAATATAACTTATATTTTTATATTATGCTTGGCAACGAAACTCGTATACAAGATACAATGAGAAAAGGAGAAGATAGTGATATTAAAATTGATCTGGTTAAAGAGGCAATGGCGGCAATTGCCCATGAATTTGATGATAAAGATGTTTCAGGTTCAGTGTTTAAATATCTGATAAGAAGCAAAAAAGGAGAGGGTGGTGGATGGGTTATTCTCCTTAGTTCTTTTTTGGCTGAGGACGTGCGGGAGTTAATTCCTGCAATACCTGATTCCAGGCGGCGGGTAAGCAATCTCATTGACGCGGCGCAAGAAGCAAGGGGGACACTGAATCCTAAATATGATAAGTCAAGTATAGAGCGGGTTGATTACTATATTGGAGAACTTCAGCAAGTCCTTGCACAATGCCCGGAGGAATAAAATCCGTAATACAGTGTGATACGTTTATGAGTCTCTTTAGTTCCGAAGACGAAGCCATCAATTGGTATGACAAGCAGGAGCGGGTACTCACTAAGGATTTTTTGAATACCATTCCGTGGCAAGAAGTTAAGCAACACAAACTGGAAGAGCAATTTTTTCCGGTGGTTATGTATATGCGGGATGTCGAGCGATTTACCGAAATTTATTACAATGAGCTCAAACTGACTCCGACCGGACGGGATCAGCATATTCGGAAATTTATGGACAAGTGGAGTCAGGAAGAAATTTTGCACGCCGAGCTCCTTAACCGATTTTTGGAAGAAGCTGGATTCCCAACTGATGACAAATGGTTTGAGAAAGCGAAAGCTAAGATCCCAATGAAGTACAAGGTCAATAGCAAAATAAATTCACTGGCGTCCAATCTATTTGGCAAGGATTTTTCGGCCGTACACATGACGTGGGGAGCAATCAACGAATTATCCACGCTCAATGGTTATAAACGTTTGTGGGAACTGGCCAAACACCCGGTCTTGGAGCATATTCTGCGCGGTATCGCTCGCGAAGAGGCAGTCCATTCATTCTTTTATTGGAGTTTAGCGAAACTTAAACTTGAGGGATCGCATTTTGCTCAGCATATTACGAAGTATATTATTGAGCATTTTTGGACGCCGGTCGGCCAGGGTACAAAGCCGGCGGAAGAGGCGAACTACGTCATCAAAACATTATTTTCTGGCGCCGAAGGGCTCTCGATTATGAGCAATCATGTTAACAATCGCGTGGCGCAGCTCCCAGGACTTTCTCAACTGACTAAAGTGACAGATCGTGTTGCGGCGGCGCAACCATAGTGCTATACTATTTTCATGCCATCTTTCATTACGTATCTTTGGTCTCTCCGTCGTCAGTTTGCGAAATATTTTCTTGTCGGCATCTCCGGCTTTGTGCTTGATTTGGGGAGTTTGATTTTCTTTAAGCGTGTATTGGGGCTGGGTGCCACCACTGCCGTAGTGCTCAATCAGCCAATTGTTTTGGTATATAATTTTGCGCTTAATAAGTGGTGGTCATTCAGAAATCACGCACTGCCGCATTGGCAGCTGGTTCGATATCTGTGTATTGCCGGAGGCAATTACATCTTTTCTGTGACCGCCATGCACCTCCTACACGATCAAATGAGTATTGATTATCGTCTGGCGCGCGTCATGACTGTTGCGGCCATGGTACCAGTAAATTTTTGGCTGTATAAGCATTGGGTTTATACCGAGAAATCCCAAACCAATTCACCCTCTTGACAGCTTTTTGGCGATGGGGTATTATATTGCCAGATTAACAAAATTTTCATGAGTAACAGTGATGTTTTAGAGACCCGTGGCCGGGTGGAAGAGTTGCTCCCGGGGGCAAAGTTTCGGGTGATCCTAGAAAGCGGTCACGCGATTATCGCTCATTTATCTGGGAAGATGCGGATGAATCATATTCGTTTGAGTGTCGGTGATGAAGTAAAGGTGGAGATGACCCCCTACGACCTTACCAAAGGTAGGATCACATTTCGTTTCTAGAAATCAAAGTAAAAAGTATCAACCAGTGTCCGGCTCCACTTTTAGTTGCGCCGGATAAACTTATCTTAGCTTGTCCGGCGAAGCTCATAAGCGGAGCCGGAGCAGTGGTTGGTATTTTTTGTTCCTATGAAAGTGCAGGCCTCTGTCAAAACCCGCTGTCCCAAGTGCAAAGCCATCCGTCGAAGCGGCGTGGTTTTCATTGTTTGCGAGAATCGCCGGCATAACCAGAGGCAAGGGAGAAAAATGAGGAAAAAAGCTGGTTAATTTTTTATATGCGTGTTGCAGGCATAACAATTCCAAGAGAAAAACAGTTGGTTATCGCTCTTACGTATGTTTATGGTATTGGTAATACGACTGCCCGAACGATCGCCAAAACAGCGAAAGTTGCTGGTTTTACCTTTGTTAAAGATTTAACTCCTGCCGAAGAAGATACCATTCGAACTATCGTCGAAAAACAGTACAAAACCGAAGGCGATTTGCGGCGAGAGACTGCCGCTAATATCAAGCGGCTCAAAGATATCAAAGCGTATCGGGGCATTCGTCACATCAAGCATTTGCCCGTGCGTGGTCAGAGAACCAAAACAAATTCTCGAACGGTACGCGGCAATAAACGCAACATTGCGCCGAGTGGCAAGAAGCCATCCGCGCAAAAGACATAGTGCTTATGACCATAGCAACTGCTCCTACAATCGTTGGAGAGAAAAAAAATAGCAAGAAAAAAAAGGCGGTGAAGCTTGTGCCGCATGCTCGCGCATACATACAGGCGAGTTTTAATAATACACTCGTCAGTATTACCGACCAAAATGGCGATGTTCTCGGCTGGGCTTCTTCTGGCATGGTTGGCTTCAAAGGACCGAAAAAGGCCACTCCTTATGCGGCCGGCCAAGTGGTAAAGCGAGTGGCGGAAGCGATTAAACCATACGGCGTAAAAGAAGTGAGTGTTTTTATAAAAGGAATTGGCGGCGGCCGTGAAGGGGCCATTCGGGCGCTCAATACCAATGGGATGAATGTGCTGGCGGTAAAGGATGTTACACCGATTCCGCACAATGGGTGCCGGCCACCGAAACGAAGACGGGTGTGATGATTATAATTAGAAACTAGAAATTTGAAATTAGGGATTGATAATTTTTCTCAATTCGTCCCCAGTTTCCAATTTCTAGTTTACAGTTATTTCAATAAATATGGGTCGTTATATTGGTCCAAAAAATAAAATTGCTCGCCGTTTCGGTGTTAATTTGGGTTTGAAATCAAATCCGACAAAAGTTGCGAGGCGTCTGCAGCAGCCGCCCGGCGTACATGGTCTCACAAAGCGCAGGGGTACGACGTCCACTTTTGGCAAACAGTTGCTTGAAAAGCAAAAAGCCAAACTTATGTACGGAATCCGGGAGCGCCAATTTCGTCGGTATGTATCGCTCGCCACGGGTTTGACTGGAGACTCTGGCATGCATCTGCAGAATATGCTTGAGATGCGTCTTGACAACATTATCTATCGAGCTGGGATCGCTTTGACTCGCGCCCAAGCGCGTCAATTCGTTAGTCATGGCATGTTTTCTGTGAATGGCAAAGCCATGAATATCCCATCGCATATTGTGGCTGTGGGAGACGTGGTCGCCCTTAAAGAAAATAAGAAACGCAAGAAAATTTTTGAAAACATAACGGAGAAACTCGCCAAGCAAGAATTACCAAGCTGGTTATCAGTTACGCCGGACAAACAGGGGATAAAGGTCACGAGTAAGCCCGGAGCAATGGATCTCGAGAAAGTTTATGACATTAAACTCATTATTGAGTATTATTCCACGCGTTAATTAAGGAGTCCACGTATGGAACAAATTTTTTTACCAACGAGCGTCGAGTTTGTGGGAGGAGAAACTCCCAATGTCGGAAAATTAATCATTACCCCGTGCCATCAAGGGTATGGCACGACTCTTGGTAATGCTTTGCGCCGGGTGCTTTTGTCGTCCTTGCCTGGGGCGGCGGTAGAAGCAATCAAAATAAACGGAGCACAGCATGAATTTTCCACGTTAGAGGGAGTTCTTGAGGATGTCATCGAAATTATTTTGAACGTCAAGCAGATTGCGGTAATTTCACATACGGATCAGCCGGTAGCCATAATGGTCAAAAAGAGCGGCGTTGGGTCGGTCTTGGCCGCTGATTTTTCGAAAAATTCGGATATTGAGATCGTTAATCCGGATCTGGTAATTGCGAATATTACCGATAAAAATATTACCTTTGAGATGGAGCTAACGATCGGTCGTGGTCGAGGCTATGTTCCTGTCGCCGATAAAGAAAC
>JBBTRO010000066.1:14192-16944 GCA_038065155.1 Patescibacteria group bacterium | reverse complement strand
GTGGGATGTCATAGGCCCGCAGTTGAAAAACGCGTCCACGAGTGGTGAAAAATAGCAGGTTATCATGAGTATTGGTGGTAATGAGTTGCTCGACCACGTCCTCTTCTTTGGTCGTGAGCCCTACCACGCCTTTGCCGCCGCGGCCTTGGGTTTTGAATGTATCCACCGGCATGCGTTTGATGTAGCCATCGTGCGTGACCATAATAATGGTTGGCTCGTTGGGAACCACATCCTCCATGGTGAATTCTTTGACGCCGTGGGCGATAATCTGGGTGCGCCGTTCGTCGCCAAACTGTGTCTTGACGGCGGCTACTTCATCAGAAATAATTTTTAAAATTCGTTTCGGATGCGCGAGAATATCTTCCAATTCTTTGATAAGCGCGAGCTTTTCTTTGAGTTCGTCTTCAATTTTTTGCCGCTCGAGGTTGGCCAGTTGCTGGAGTTTCATTTCGAGAATGGCGACGGCTTGGCGATCGGTAAAGCCGAATTTGCTCATCAAATTGGCTTTGGCATCATCGCGATCTTTTGATTTGCGGATGGTCGCGATAATGAGGTCGATTTTATCAAGCGCTTTTTTGAGCCCCTCCAAAATATGGGCGCGGTCTTTGGCGCGGAGGAGTTCAAATTCAGTGCGTCGGCGAACCACCTCTTGGCGATGCCGGAGGTATTCTTCCAAGACAGATTTTAGATTGAGCACTCGAGGCTGAAGACCGTCAACCAGAGCCAGTAGGTTTACATGAAATGTTGTTTGAAGTTCGGTAATCTGGAACAAGCGATTCAGGACTTTTTTGGGATAAGCATCTTTTTTTAGTTCAATGACCACTCGAACGCCGTCTTTGTTTGATTCATCCCGGAGATCCTTGATCCCCTCCAATTTTTTTTCTTGCACCAACTCGGCGATTTTTTCAATCAAGTTTGCTTTGTTGATTTGGTATGGCACCTCCGTCACGAGAATGCGAAATTGTCCGTCCTTTTTCTCTTCGATATCGGCCTTGGCTCGGACCACAATCCCGCCCCGGCCAGTGGTATAGGCGGCGAGGATATCTTTTTTGTTGTAGATGATGCCACCGGTCGGAAAGTCCGGCCCCTTGATATGCTCCATGAGCTCTTCGACGGTAATCTTGGGATTGTCGATGACCGCCTGGATGCCAAGGCAGAGCTCGCTCAAATTGTGCGGCGGGATGTTCGTCGCCATGCCAACCGCAATACCCATCGAGCCGTTTAGGAGGAGGTTGGGGAGTTTGCTCGGGAGGACTCTGGGCTCTTGTTGTGATCCATCGTAGTTGGGGGAGAAGTCAACCGTGTTTTTTTCGATATCAAACAGCAATTCTTCCGCAATCGCCTGCAGTTTGGCTTCGGTGTAGCGCATGGCCGCGGCCGAATCGCCATCCATCGAGCCGAAGTTTCCTTGGCCATTGATCAAGGGGAGTCGCATGGAAAAATCTTGGGCCATGCGGACCAATGAGTCATAGATCGCGCTGTCGCCATGCGGGTGATATTTACCCATGACATCTCCGACCACGCGCGCGGATTTGAGGAATTTGGCCGTGTGCTTGAGCCCTAGATGCCACATGGCGTAGAGAATGCGGCGATGCACAGGCTTCAGCCCATCTCGGACATCAGGCAGAGCGCGAGCGACAATAACACTCATGGCATAGTCCAGGTACGATGTTTGCATTTCGTCTACCAATTGGATCGGCTCGACTTTTCCAATCGTATTCAACGGTTTGGTCTCTTCTGGTTGGGGAACTGTCTTTTTCATAGGGATGTCATGGCTGATGTTGTGGAAGATGTTGTGGAAGCGGTGTCGGCAGAAGATGACGCGGCCGCAAAGACTACTCCCAGAATTTGCCGCACGGCCTCGGTATCTGGCGGCGTTCCCAGCTCGGCAGCTTCGGTTTGAGGCCTTAAACTGGCGATGGCTTCTTCAAAATCAGCCATGACATCCTCGGCAACCGTTGCTTCGGCGGTATCTGCCAGGCGAATCTTTTGGAAAATAGTTTTCATATTTGCGTACCACATCACAAATACGAGAACGCTCAGGCTCGCAACTCCGATCCACACGAATGATCGTTTGTGCTGGTATGGGATCTTTATGGGCTTTGTCGAAACGGGCGTTTCTTCTTTGGGAAGAAAGCTGTTTTTTTCGTCCATAATCAAATCCGGGATGCTATTCACGGCTTTTTTTACATCGCGTTCCAGGCTTTTGGGTGAGGTTTTTCTTTTGGTGGGTTGTTTTTTCTTGTTTGGCATACGTGTAGGGTATAATCCCAATCTACGAATGTATCCCAATGCAACGAATACAATATTAGGAGCATTTGGATAACATTCGGATCATTGGGATTATATTTACTCTTTTTTCAACACCACCACCTTGGTTTCTTCACTCGGCAAATCTTTCTTTTTTAAAATTACCTTTGTTTCAGGAGTTTCAGCTTTAACCCCCAATTCCCGCAAAAATCCTTCTGGCCCAGCCAATTTTGGATCATTGTCGGATTTGAAAGCGACCGGGATAACGATTTTCGGCTCAATCAAATTGATGACTTTGACAGCGTCTTCCGGATCATAGCCGGATCCGCCGCCGACAGGCAGGACGAGGATATCCACATCGCCCACAATTTCAAGTTCGGATTCAGTCGGCACGTGTCTCGTGAGTCCAAGATGGGCGACACTCATACCCTCCGCGTCAAAGCGAATAAAAAGATGATCGCGGTCGCCGCCGAATCCGGCGGTTATCAAGACTCCCTTGGTT
>JBBTRO010000066.1:0-14182 GCA_038065155.1 Patescibacteria group bacterium | reverse complement strand
GATAAATGGGTTGCAGGACACGGGTATGCTTTCGTTCTCGCCTCGAGTATAAAGGGTGATGTTGGGCGTGAGCGAACGCGGGAAAGTGCCGGTAGCTGGCTTGTATGGGTCAATCACGATGGTGATATCAGCCTCGGCTGGTTTGGTTTGAATTTTCATGGCCGAATTGCCGAGCCAGGAGAAGTGCATAGTAGGAAAACTGGGCTAAGTGACCATAGTATAGCCCGCTGTGCCTGTTTCCGCAAGAGTCTACTGCAACACGCCTCTTGCCAAAAATGCATACGTCTGTTATAGTAAAGACCTAAAAAATGAATCTTTATTTACCCCTCGGCCGTAGGTGAGCTGTAGGGAACTCATGCCGTTTGCAAGAGGCAACGGGATGGGTTAGGGTAATTTTTTTGTCTATGAAAAGCGATAAGCTAAAATTGAAAAAAGAAATTGAAGAGCCGGCCGAGGGCAGTTTTGCCGCATTAATAAAAGATTTTTTTGCCAAGGTGCCAAAGGTGGGCGATATTATCAAGGGAAAAGTTATTTCAGTTGACAGTGGAGCGGTACGACTCGACATCAATGGACTTACTACCGGGGTGATTCGCGGGCACGAGTTGTTTACCGAATCGCGTGAATTTGCCAATGTTAAACTAGGCGATGAAGTCGAAGCTACGATCATTGAACAGGAAAATGAGAATGGCGAGATGGAGCTGTCATTTAGGAGCGCCGGTCACCAGCGCGTGTGGGATCGCATGACGTCACTTATGAAAGATGGCCTAACGATTTCTTCCAAGGTGTTGGCGGCGAACAAAGGCGGGCTCATGATGCAAGTAGACGCGATCTCTGGGTTTATGCCCGTGTCGCAACTCAACCCCGATCATTATCCACGGGTGCCGGGCGGCGATAAACAGCGGATTTTGGAGCAGCTTCGTCTACTTGCAGGCAAGGAATTTCAGGTAAAAGTCATTGACGTGAATCAGAAGGAAAACAAACTTATCGTCTCCGAAAAAGCGGTCTGGGAAGATGAGCAAAAGGCGGTCTTGGACTCATACAAAATCGGCGATATTGTGAGCGGTGAAATTTCCGCGCTCACGTCATTTGGCGCGTTTGTAAAATTTGGCGAGGGGTTGGAAGGGCTGGTGCACATTTCTGAAATTGTGTGGCAAAGAATTGATCATCCCAAAGATGTGCTTAAAATTGGCGACCAGGTAAAAGCCCAAATTATTGATCTGAATAAGTCCAAAATTTATCTTTCCATGAAACGCCTGGTTGAAGACCCGTGGAAGGCGGTTAAGGATAAATATAAAGTAGGGCAAGTGGTCAAAGGCACCGTGCACAAAGTCGAGCCGTTCGGCCTTATGGTTAAACTCGATGATGACATTCATGGTCTGGCTCATATTTCTGAATTGTCGGATGAGGCGATGGCTGACATGAAGCTTGTCAAAGATCGGTTCGCGATTGGGGAGGTATATTCGTTTGAAATTGTCTCGATTGAGCCGGCTGAACATCGGTTGGGGCTGAAGATCGAAGGAGTAAAGGGGAAACGTCCTAAGAAGGCAGAGAAAGCGAAGGAAGAGAAAGATGCGGAGGAAGAAAAGGAAGAAGTGAAAGAAGAGAAAGAAAAAGCATAGAAACAAAAAGCCCGCTGGAAACAGCGGGCTTTAAGTTTTATATTTTTTCGTAGTAAATAGCCACCCGTTCGCCATCGCGAAAGATCGTGTTTTCGTAGGTGTCAACTTCTTTGTCGTTTACCGTTATGCGGATGCGGTGGTTGGCATCGGTTTTGTTGCCGAGGATTTCCTCGCGGTTAAATGTCGCATTCCATACGGCGAAAAAATCGGCCAAGGCAAAGTCGCGTTTTTCGGGCGATTCGACGTGAATCTTGCCGGAGTTATCATGGGCGTGCAGTGGATGCATGCACCCGGTTGGTTCAACGCCGGTATTGGCTGGGATAGTTGTTTTTATCCCATCCACGAAAATATCCAGCTGGGTATGAATGTGGAATTGCGTAGCCATGTCCGTGGTGCAAGAGAGGGCTAGTTCTCGATTGGTGAGATTCGTTTTTACTTCATTATTTTGGGATGGTGATGCGGATCGGTTTGTTGTTGCCTTTGCGATAATTATGAGCAAAATGGCGATACCGATGCCGCCGACTACCAGAGAGAGCGTTGTTTTTGAGGTTTTTTGTGTCATAGAGTAGTTTGTGAAGGCGAAAAACTTACTTAGTGTAGCAGAGAATCAAGCTTGACACAAGGGCAAAATTCCTATAAGCTAATGAAGCTACAACCTACAAGCTACAACCTATTACTATGTCAAAATTCTTCAAAAATATCGTGCTTATTGTTTTGTTCCTTTTTGTCATTGCGGCGATTGCCAGCTATACGACAACGACGTCAGTAAAGCCTGAAGAAGCGAGTATAAATACGATGATTAGCGAGGTGAATAGCAGTACCATCCAGAGGATCGAGGTGGTCGGTGACATCCTGACAGTTACCCTTAAAGACGAGAAAGCCAAGCCTCAGATTGTCAAAAAAGAATTGGGCCAGTCTTTTTCCGAACTCATGGATCAATACGGTGTTTCCAAGGAGAAGCTTTTGGCGATTGAAGTTGTCGTAAAAAAAGATACCGGGTGGAAATTTTGGCTGGAAGCGCTGGCGCCATACTTATTGCCCTTTCTCATGATTGGCGGCCTTTTGTTTTTTATGTCTCGGCAAGTCCAGGGCATGAATAATCGAGCCCTTGGCTTTGGTTCAAGTTCAGCTAGACAAGCTGCTCCGGAGGACAAAGACAAGAAGACGTTTGCGGATGTGGCCGGCGCCAAGGAAGCGAAAGAAGAACTGCAGGAAGTGGTTGAGTTTCTCAAAAATCCAAAGAAGTTTACGGACATGGGAGCCAAGATACCAAAGGGGGTTCTTCTCATGGGTTCGCCAGGCACCGGGAAAACCTTATTAGCCAAAGCGGTCGCGGGAGAGGCTAGTGTACCATTTCTCCATATCAGCGGGTCTGAATTTGTGGAGATGTTTGTTGGTGTCGGCGCTTCTCGCGTGCGTGATTTGTTTTCGCGAGCAAAAAAGGCGGCGCCGGCGATTGTCTTTATTGATGAAATTGATGCGGTCGGCAGAAAGCGCGGGGCGGGTCTGGGCGGCAGTCATGATGAGCGTGAACAGACATTGAACCAAATTTTGGTTGAGATGGATGGCTTTGATCCGCATATTGGCGTGATTGTGATTGCCGCGACCAATCGACCGGACGTCCTGGACTCGGCCCTCCTCCGTCCCGGACGGTTTGATCGTCGGGTCGTGATTGAAAAACCGGATATTGCTGATCGTTTGGAAATTTTGCAGGTCCATGCCAAGGGCAAACCGATTGCTTCCGATGTGTCGCTTCGAAAAATTGCCGAACGCACGCCGGGCTTTAACGGTGCGGATTTGGGCAACCTTTTGAATGAAGCCGCGATTTTGGCGGTTCGTAGAAACAAAAAACAAATCGATGAGAAAGAAATTTTGGAGAGCATTGAAAAAGTTCTTTTGGGCCCGGAGAAACGTTCGCGGATCATGACCGATAAAGAGCGCGAGATGACGGCGTATCATGAAGCCGGTCATGCGCTGGTGGCGCATTTTTCGCCGCAGTGCGATCCAGTTCGTAAAGTATCTATTATTGGCCGCGGGATGGCAGGTGGTTATACCCTGTCTATGCCGGAACTTGATAAACGCTATCAAACGCTGGCGCAATTCCAGGATGATATTGCTATGGCGATGGGCGGTTTTGTCGCCGAGCGTCTGATCTATGGCGATGCCGAACTTTCGACCGGGCCTTCGTCGGATCTAAAAAAAGCCACACAGCTTGCGAGCGCTATGGTTATGCGCTATGGCATGAGCGACAAATTGGGTCCAAGAGTCTATGGCGATAATGAGGAATTGATTTTCTTGGCTCAGGAAATTCACGAAAAAAGAAATTACAGCGAGAAGACCGCGGAGATGATTGACGAAGAGATTAACCGCATTTTAGAGGCCGCCAAAAAACAAGCAACACAAATTATCATCGCTCAACGTACCAAAATGGACGCCCTGGTCAAGGTTCTTTTGGCCAAAGAAACCGTGGAGCAAGAGGAATTTAAGCAGATAATGGCATAGAATCTGGAATAATTTTGAACACAATCCCGCCTGTTTTGAGGCGGGATTTTGTTTAGATTTTTGTCGTATGATATACTTGGACACAGAAAGTATCAATTAATTAAAATTCAAATCTAGATTCCAAATTCCAGTTTCTAGATTCTAAATATTTCAATGTATGCACGATCCAACCTATCGCCAGGCATTAGTGTCTGCTTGGCGGCACACGTTTCGCCATCCTGGGCTTTGGCTTTTGGGGCTGTTCGCGGCGATTCTAGGACAGATGGGTATTTTTGAATTACTCTCACAGGCGTTTTTGAGCGTGGCCAATGGTCCGCTCTTTGAATCATTTATTTCATCCCCCTCTGTCTCGGTATGGCGTCTGGCTTGGGACGGGAGCGCAAGCAGTGGGCCGCAGGTTTGGGTCTGGGTCGCGTGGCTCATCGTGGCGGCGGGGGCGGCGGCTATATTTTTTCTGTGTTTAGCCGTGATATCGCAGGGGGCGCTTATTTTTGCGGCGGCCAAGGGGCTAAAGAGAGGCGATATTGCGATTGGTCAGGCGTGGTCAGCGGGCGGAACGCATTTTTGGCGGTTATTTTTTTTGAACTTTATCCGGAAGTTTTTCACCATGATCCTCGTCACGATCGTGGGCATGAGCGCGCTATTAGCCATGACGGCAGGGACCATCGGCGCGAAGCTGCTTTTTCTGGCTTTATTTTCCTTGGCAGTGGTATTTGGAATGATCATATCATTTCTTGTCATGTACGCGGCGGGGTACATTGTCGTCGAAGAATATGCCCTCGTGGAGTCTCTGCACGCCGCCTGGCGCCTGTTTTTACGGCACTGGCTGGTGTCATTTGAGGTGGGAATAATTTTTGTATTCGCGAATTTTGTATTGATCGCGCTTGCGATGGCCGGCTTTCTGTTGATTCTTATTCCAGTCTCGCTTCTCAATGTTTTGGCAGCCGTTACCGCGAGCGCGATTTTGTCGAGTTTCTCAACTTATCTTTTGTTTTTCCTGTTTGTCTGCTTGATTATGTTTTTGGGCGCTGTGTTTACCGTATTCTCCACGTCGGCTTGGACGTATTTGTTTATGAAAATGCATCGTGAAGGGGTGAAGAGCCGATTGTTGCACTGGATGAGGGCGTAATAATTTAGGAATCTGGAATTTTGAATCTGGAATCTAGAATTTGTTTATGGGCACGTCTTCCGATCCATTAAAACTTCATATTTCTTCTGGAGAGACTGAAGAAAAGCTGCAAAAAAAAATCGGTCAGGTGAATTTGCAGCAAAAAGAGATGGATACGATGCGGTTTGCCCAGAGTATCGGCTATCCGCATATTGATTTGGAAAAATTTCCGGTGAACCAGCAGGCTCTGCGGCAGGTCCCTGAGGAACAGGCCGAGGCGCTCGGCGCGGCCTGCTTTTTTTTGACACAGGATGAAGTTCGTATTGGCGCTCTTGATCCAAGAAATACTGAAGTTCAGGAATTGTTATATGAACTCCAAGAGCGCAATCACGCCAATGGCGCCGTGTATGTTATTTCAGAAAAAAGTTTTGATCGTATATTGCGCCTCTATGGGACACTGCCGGATATCAAGCCGATTACCAAAGATATTGAAATCCACCTCGATGATCTAAAAAAGGTGGAGGCTGATGTGGGTGATTTTCGTTCGCTCCAGGAACTCCTGGATCGCAAGAGTACCACGGATATTGTTACGTTTGTCATGGGCGCGGGACTCAAGCTCAACGCCTCTGATGTCCATGTTGAAGCCGAGGAAAAGGGGATTGCGGTGCGTTTTCGGCTGGACGGCATCCTTCATGATGTGGCGACCCTCCCAGTCGAACAGTATCGAAGATTAATTTCACGCATCAAACTTCTGTCATCGCTCAAGATCAACATCACGACCGCTCCGCAGGATGGGCGTTTTACTTTGAAGCTGGAGGATGGCGATGTGGATGTTCGCGTTTCTACTATTCCCACTGTTTTTGGCGAAAGCGTCGTATTGCGTCTGCTCCGACAAGCGCGCGCCGGGTTGTCGTTTGACGAGATTGGCCTCGTCGGTGATGCGTATAATAAATTGAAACAGGAGATCGTTCGTCCCAACGGCATGATTATCGTGACTGGACCGACTGGATCGGGCAAGACCACGACCATGTATTCGATTCTCCAGATTTTAAATGAACCGGGCGTAAAAATTATTACGCTCGAGGATCCGGTGGAGTATCGTATCAAAGGCATCAACCAAAGTCAGATTGATCATGGCCGAGATTATACCTTTGCCAAGGGACTCAGATCCATTTTGCGCCAGGATCCGGATATTGTCATGGTCGGAGAAATTCGTGATTTGGAGACCGCTGATATTGCCATTCAGGCGGCTTTGACCGGGCATCTTTTGCTCTCCACGATTCATACCAATAGCGCTTCTGGCGCCATACCTCGTTTTCTATCCATGGGAGTGAAGCCATTTCTTTTGTCGCCGGCACTGAATTGCATCGTGGCCCAACGATTGGTACGCCGACTCTGTACCGCATGCAAGCAGGAGGTTGGGCTGGGAAAAGAAATTCAGGGGCGTGTTGATGGCATTTTGGCATCACTGCCGCCAAAGGAGCAGAAAGAAATTGCGAAGTTGCCAAAAATATTTTATACTGGGGGCGGTTGTGAGGAGTGCCACGGCGTCGGATACAAAGGCCGCATCGGCATTTATGAAATTTTTGTGATGAACCCAGAGGTGGAAAAGTTGATTTTGGCCGGCCAGGTATCGGAATATGATTTTGCCGCTGTCGCGGCGGCAAATGGGATGGTCACCATGGTGCAGGACGGCATCCTGAAGGCGTTTCAGGGTATTACGTCGGTGGAAGAAGTATTGAGAACGATTGAGTAAGATGATGGGAAAATAGAAACTTGAAACTAGGGATTTTGGTTGGTAAATTCGTTCCCTAATTTCTAATTTCTAATTTCTAATTTCTAATTTCACGTGACGCCTCGACGACACCAAACCATGCTGCCAACCGAGCAGCCCGTACGTTTTTACAAGGTCATTGCCTTTACGTTTTTTGTCATTACGGTTTTTTTGTTAGGAATTATCGCCTTTACGTCATCAAAGCGAGCAACGATTCTTATCGAGACCAAGGCCGAACCGATTGATGTAAGCGGCACAGTCGTGATTGGCGCCAATGGTTCCAACACACTTGGCTTCGCCACCTCTACGGTTGTGACTTTTACTAACATTGTATCTCCGGGTGGCGGCAGTACTGTGGATGCCATTGCGACCGGTTTTGTGACGCTTCACAATGACACATCGTCGCCCCAGACACTTATTCCAACGACTCGGCTGTTGGCAGAGAACGGCGTTTTGTTTCGTTTGAAAAATCGCGTGACGATTCCGGCAGAGGGCAGTATCGAAGCCGAAGCCTACGCCGATCTGCCAGGGGTCAGCGGTAATCTTGAGCCAACAAAGTTTACCATTCCTGGACTCTCGGTAGAGAAGCAAGCGGTTATTTATGCGACCAGCGATAAGGCATTGGGTGGCGGAACCAGGCAGGTTGGCATATTTACCGACGCGGACAAAAAGCAGGCAGAAATGCAGATTCGCGACCAACTACTTGAACTTGGCAAAAAAGTTTTTGCCTCCTATACAAATGATTATGTCTTGGCCTATGCACTTAACGATGCCACCATTACCTTTGATACCCCGGTCGGAACGGAGACAGATCGAGTAACTGTAAGCGGCGAGGGCGTCATTGCGGCGGCGGCCTACCCCAAAGACGCCGTAGATAAATTTGTCAAGGAAACACTCGCGAAGCGCGCGGTGGATGATACGGAGGTTATTGAACGGAGTCAAGATGAGCCGACCATATCAATTGACCAGGTAAATTTGGCGAACCAGACCGCGACGATCAAAATTTTTTCGACCGGTCTCGCGGCGCTCAATCCCGAAAGCGAACGGCTGGTGAAGTCGGTCTTTTTTGGTAAAAATCGTGATGAAATTCGCCGTCATGTCTTGTCACTCGATCATGTCTATGGGGTCACGGTGGAACTCCAGCCGGTTTGGACACTGCGGGTGCCGGCGATCCCTGACCATGTGAGTGTGGTGGTGAAGAAGGTAGAGTGACTAGGTATTGACGAAAAAAAGAAGTTCCTGTAGGCTTATAGATATGAAAGACAAGCGGCGTTTGGCGCCTTGTAGGGAGAGATAACCATGACTGAAAGTTATCTTAAGGCGAAGAACGAATCGTACCACTTTCATCCTAGGCAGGAAAATTTAGAAAGCAAATAATCGGGTGGAACCGTCGAACGTGTACGAACCACGCCAGACCCCGGGGTATTCTATTGCAGAGTACGTCGGTTTTTTTGTTTTTATTTATCTTTTTTATGGACAACGAATACCTCAATAACCTTCGTCACACTTCGGCGCATTTACTCGCAAAATCGGTCAAAGAACTCTGGCCCGGCACCAAAAACGCCATCGGTCCGTCAATTGACGATGGTTTTTATCAGGATTTTGACATGGGTGAGGTGAAAATTTCCGAGGCTGATTTGCCCAGGATCGAACAAAAGATGAAAGAGATTGTGAAGAGTTGGAAGGAGTTTAGTTTTCGCGAAGTCACGCTCGAAGAAGCCGAAGAGTTATTCAAGGATAATCCGTACAAAATTGAGCTGGCTCGGGAATTCGCGGCCGGTGGCAAGAAACTCTCGACCAATGACCCGGGTAACTTTTTGGATCTGTGCAAAATGGGACATGTGGAAAATCCGAGTAAAGAATTGGCTCAATTCAAATTGCTCTCTGTGGCCGGCGCCTATTGGCGTGGGAGTGAGAAAAATAAAATGCTGACGCGCATTTATGGCACTTGTTTTACGACCGCGGCAGAACTCGAGGCGCATTTGCACATGCTCGAGGAAGCGAAAAAGCGGGATCACCGCAAACTTGGCGTCGAGCTTGGCCTTTTTGTATTTTCTGATTTGGTCGGTCCAGGACTGCCGCTCTTTACTCCGGCCGGAACAATTGTTCGACGGGAGTTAGAAAATTTTATTGCCGAGCTTCGGCTCGAAAAGAATTTTGAACGGGTTTGGATTCCGCATATCGCCAAGAGCGATCTGTACAAGACCTCTGGTCATTGGGATAAGTTTGAAGATGATTTGTTTCATGTAAAAAGCAAAAAGACCGATACGGCATTTGTGCTCAAGCCCATGAACTGTCCGCACCACACCCAGATTTTTGCCGCCAAAATGAGGAGTTATCGGGACATGCCAGTCCGGTATTTTGAAACCACGACGATCTATCGCGATGAGAATACTGGCCAGCTCCAGGGTCTTACCCGCGTGCGCTCGATTACCCAGGACGATTCGCATGTGTTTTGCCGCAAAAGCCAGATTAAGGGGGAAGCTGGCATTGCCTATGACATTATTGCCAAACTTTACGCCACGATTGGCATGGAACTCAAAATTCGTCTTTCGACCCATGATCCAGCCAAAATGGAAAAATATTTGGGCACCAAAGAAGTGTGGGAAGAATCTGAGCGCAATTTGCGCGAGGTGGTGGAGGAGAATAAAAAGACGTATTCTATCGGCGTTGGCGAGGCCGCATTTTATGGGCCAAAATTGGATTTTATGGGGATAGATTCCCTGGGACGCGAATGGCAACTCGCCACCATTCAGCTCGATATGAACCAGCCTGAGCGGTTCAAACTCGAGTTTATCAATGAAGACGGTGTCGCTGAGCGGCCGGTGATGATTCACGTAGCAGTTCTTGGGTCGGTAGAGCGATTCATGGGTGTGCTTATCGAGCACACGGCCGGCTCACTGCCCCTATGGCTCTCGCCTGTGCAGGTTCTGTTTGCGCCGGTAGCTGAGCGCCATATTGAAGGAGCGCAAAAGATTTCTGACGAGTTTCGAGCGGCCGGCATTCGCGTAGCTATAGACGTATCCAACGAATCAGTGGGCAAAAAAGTTCGCAATGCCGCACAGCAAAAAATTCCTTATATTGTTGTTATTGGCGACAAAGAACTCGCCGGCGGCGAGTTCTTGATAAGGGTGAGAGGTAAGGAGGAACAGGAAAAGACTTCGAAGGGTGAGTTTATGAGTCGAGTTTTAGCGGAGATCCGCGAGCGAAGCTAGCTAGCGTTTTGCGGATCGGTGAGTAATGCTTTCTTCTATTTTTGTTTGTAGTTTTTCAACCACTTTTAGAGCTTCTCCTTTTTCGGTTTTCCTGCCCGTAAAGCGGCTAAAGAGGCGGGAGGCTTTGTCGAGAAAGTTGCCACTCAGGTGCCTCTTATATTCTTCGCATGCAGAGAAATACGCTGCCTTAGTGCCATTGCCAGTTTTTAATTTTTGTTCGATTAACCTTGCCAGCATTGGCTGGTCTATTTTACTTTGTTCTTCGACAGAAAATCCGTAGGCTCTTAAGAGTCTCTCCAGTTGGGTATCAATACTTTCTGTTTTTGTTCGTTTGGCTTCAAAATCTTTCGGATTCAATCGTTTGGATCCCTCTTTACTGGTAAGTTTATATTTTTTGTCAGGGATCTGGTCTAAAGCCGACCCCAATCTTCTTTCAGCCTGGGTTTGCATTTCCTTTTGAATATCACTAACATCAATTTCTTCATGTTCGGCCGGATCAGTTATTGCATTTTTCCAGGCACTCATTTCTTTTTGAGAAAATGGCGGTTCTGGTTTGTCTTGAGACGTTTCGCTCACTTTTACGTCCTGCCAATCGCCGCTGTTTTCTTCTACGAGCTCCTGGTGGTAATTTCTTGACGCTATCGGAGTCTCCTCTGGCACTTCAACATCGTCTGGCTCATCGCCGATAACAAAATCTGAATCATCGAGCAAACGTTCGCTTGATCCGGAGGAAGTGTGGCGCTCCGTGCGGAGTCCAGCTCTTGCCGGTCTGTGGTATCGCATGTCCTCTAAAGGAATTTTATCTTTCGCGATCACTTTTGTATCGCTAGCTATCATCCGGCCGGAAGCAGGGTACTGCGGCTCTAGAGTTTTTATGAAATCTGCCATTGATACAGTTGGTCCTTTGACTGCGGCCTTCTTTTTTACGTTTGTCAAAAGAATAGGATCATCTTCATCCCCAGGCTTTACTTCGTCTGTTTTGGTAAAGGCTATCTCTGCCACTTCAGCGACTGATTGGTGCGGGGCAGTAGCAATTAGCATTTTTGGTTTTTCCGGCGGTTTACTTTTCTGCTGTTCTCTTACTTGTCTTAAATACGCCTCTGGCAGTGGTGGCGGGCCTTTCCTCTCTTTTTTAGCCTTTATTTCTTTTAGGTATGCTTCAGGTAGAGGGGGTGGTCCTTTACTCTCCTGTCTTTGGGCAGGTTCGGCGGCTACTTGTTCGAGGTAACTTCTAAGATTTTTAAGTTCAGGGTTTTCGGGGTTTGGTGGTACGGCACTCTTTTTTTTATCTTTTGACAGCCGCGGTATGGGGCGCTCGATATGCATAAAAGTAAATTGAAAAAATTTTTATTACTTTAATTGATCTTCAAGCCTGGCGATATCTTTTTCCAGAGCTTTGAGTCTTTCTTCGGTGGTCATAGTCGGAGTTTTACCAAAAGACCACCAGCTATTTTTCTCTTCTTTTTTCGCCGCTAATTCCACCTTTCGTTTTTTTAGTTCCGCGAGCTGTCTTTCGATTTTTTCTCGATTGGCATCCCGAGCGGCGATTCCAGCCGCAACCATCTCTTCCATTTGTTTATTTTGTCCGCCAGTGTTCTCTGGCATGCCATATCTCGATCCCGGCTGTCTTTTGTTAGCCGGCAATTGCCTCTTTGCATGATCTGAATGGAAATCTCTTTCTAAAAAATGGTCTTGGATCGATTCAATTTCTGGTGACATAGTGAATAGATTATATCACGAAATAAGCCAAAAATTATAGCATATTTAAAGCCTTTTGTCAACGTAGGCACTTTTTAGGTACATTTTTTTTGCTAAATTTAGACAATTTCTGGAAAAACAAGTTTCCAGATGTCATGAGCGACAGGCCGGGGTTGGCCGGTAAAAGGGTAATGGTGGAGATCAATGTAGGGCATGGCATTGCATTCGACCACGCCAATTTTTGGCTGTTCTTTATAGGATTTGGTAATGTCCTGGATCATGAAGTCGACACCTACGATTGGGTCGTTCAGCGTCTCGCCGATATGACGAAAGAGCTCCATGTTATCTGGGTGTACATGATCAGTGACATCGTCGGTGGTAGTGCCGTGCAAGCGACTAATTTTATCGTTTACAATCACTTGCGCGCCTTGTGGCGGTATGGAGTCAAGCGTTAACCCTTGTCGGACAAGTTCACTATGGAGCCGATCATTTATAAGGAGCGGGCAGAACATGAATCCATCGCGTCGTGGATCAGCATTGGTCTGGCCGATAAGTTGTTGAATGGTTGAGACTCCGTCGCCGACGACCATCGGCGGATCGCGTCGCACTATGGCAATTGATTTTGTGCCAATGATTGTCACCCGATGAATAATTCCCACCAGTTCTTCTTCGACTTCTACCCAGCGGGTGAGTTGTTTGGCGATGGCAAATGCGCGTTTGAGCGCTTCACGCGAATTAATATTCAGTGTCGTGTGGCGGCCGCGCGAGCCTCGGTGTGGTTTGCAAATAATTGAACCTTTCACTTCATCAAATACGTTCATGGCTTCCTCGAGTGAAACACAGGTGCCGCCTCGAGCCACCGGAATACCGGCCGTGCGAAATTTTTTCTTCATGATGCCCTTGTCATCCATCCATTGGAATGATTCACTGCGCCAATCACGCGGCCGGGGCAGAGCGTGAAAGGCCTGGGTGCGTCCATTATAAAAAGCAAAAAATAATCCGTGGCCTTGGGTTTTGTAGAAGTGGTAATGTTTGAGCGTGATTCCGAGCGCGTTGGCACTTTCCCAAATCGCCTTGGTCCGAATGCTGTCGCGTTCGTCAACCGACGACGTCATGTCGCCAATGCCGAGCTTTGCGAGTTTGGTGCAGACCCAGTACATCAGCCGATCCACGGTTTCGTTCATGGAAACTTTTCTCTCCAAGCGCTCGGAAAGATATTCGATTGGGCCATTCGTGAGCGGATTATAGGCTTCGATCACGTCCGATATCTTTTTGAATAGATGCGGCACTGGCGCTTCGCCGCAATCGGTGCAGTATTTCATAGGTGAGGAATTTGGAATTTAGAATCTGGAATTTGGATTATTTTGGGCATTTAACTCGTACAGGGTTACGCATTTGATTTTTGCCATTGCTTTTCTTCTGTCATTGCGAGCGAAACCGCAGTTAAGCGAAGCAATCTCGTACGATTGAAAGATTGCTTCGTCGTCTCGACTCCTCGCAATGACAGAAGCCCTGTATGAGTTCATTTCATGACTCAAAATAACACAAAAAATAGGGGAAAGCAACCTACACTTGATTTTTCTACTTTTTTTCGCTAGAGTTAACAAAAATATGCAGACTAAGCAAACTTTTGTTGGCACTATTCAAGATATCGAAGTATTTAAAGCTGAAACATGGATGCTATGGGCAAAGTGAAACTCATTGTGCTGGTTGGCCCAACCGCTTCTGGCAAGACCGCCTGGGCGATTGGGCTTGTCAAAAAGTTTGGTGCCGAAATTATCTCTGCCGATTCACGACAGGTGTATCGGGGTATGGATATTGGAACGGCGAAAGACAAAAGCTATCCTCAGCACCTCGTGGATATTATCGATCCCGATGAGACTCTTGGCGTAGCGGAATATAAAAAATTGGCGATTCAAGCAATAGGCGATATTGCCTCTCAGGGTAAAGCGCCTTTTTTGGTTGGCGGAACGGCGCAGTATATATACGCGGTCGTGGATAATTGGGAGATACCGGCGGTGGTGCCTCAGCCTGAAATTCGCCGTGAGCTTGAAGCAAAGTCTCTTGAGGAGCTTCAGGCTTTGCTCAAAGAAAAAGACCCAGAAGCGTTTGGATTTGTGGATATCAAAAACAAACGGCGTGTGGTCCGGGCGCTTGAGGTGGTTATGGCGAGTGGAGAATTGTTCTCCAAGCAGAGACGCAGAGGCGAATCACTCTTTGATACACTTTTTATCGGTATTGATGTGCCACGTGAAGAACTTAACAA
>JBBTRO010000065.1:0-1435 GCA_038065155.1 Patescibacteria group bacterium | reverse complement strand
ACAAAACTCAATAACAGATCCTCTGCCTTGCCCATAAAAATATGAGTAGAGTCACCCGACGACAATCTAAACAAAAATTCAGCCGACATTTTGTCCTTATGCTGTGGGACAAATTTCTCTCTTTCGAATTTTTCTTGTCCAGCCTCTTCGGAAAAAGGGTGTCGATCAACATTTTCATGAAATGGATATACCCCGTACTCACCGCCATGATCGTAAAATCTTTTATAGGGAGATTTCCAAATACGTGGAGTCCTGTCCTCAAAATCGGTCGTTATGGCCTCACGTAATTCCCAGTAAAAATTTCTTTTAATACTACCCTCGATAAGCCTATGGTTACCCAGAACCAATGCTTCAATATGGCTAAGCTTAATTTCTTTGCCCCTCTCAATGCCCGACTGAGCCAGATCAATCAAAGATATTTCAGGTTTCCTCTCGGTTGTTACTACCATCCGCTGTGTCTCTTGTTCTTGCATAGAGATCTTATATGAGCTCAAATTTATGGAATTCCCTCTACATCATACACCACAATCTCCTCAGCCTCAAAAACACTTTTAAGGCCTAGCGCATCCAATCCCCACGGGGGATTTTTTTGTTTGTCCCAGATGAGGTAGCGAACTGGATACTTTTGCAAACCAGCTACAAAATTTTGATCATTCAAATTTTCATATGAACGAACCAAATCATCAATCACCGCATCCGGAAAACAGGTCAAACAAACGCCCGGGATAAATCGATATTGATTGCCATAAACCATGTAGCTGATTTCCGTGCGATGTTCTTCAAGATACGTGCGAATCTGATCCTTTGGGACACGTTCAAGGTAGGTAAAAAGAAGATAGGAGTGAAGTAGTCGCTCGTTGGAAATAAGCGTATAAAGAGCACTGCCCGTATAGTACGCATTGCTGTGTGTTAGCGCCGGAACCAATGTCACGATCGGAAGCGGGCCAAAAACCGTTGCGTCTTTCGGCGTCGCCGTATTGAGCCAGGCATACACCGGAGCGTAGCGCTGTTCTTCGTGCACAAACGGCAGCGCTGTCCGATATGCTTGCGTCTGGCGGGCGATGCCATTGCCGAACAGCAGTAATACCCCGATCAGCACAACGCTTCGTACCGCTATCGGCCGATTCACAAATCGCGACACCAGCAGAATCCCCCAGGTCACAAAAAAGAAGATAGTGAGCGGCGTATTGTAATACCAATGAAAATGGTGATTAAACAGATACTGCCCGGTGATTACTTGTTCGTTGGCAACGACCAAAGCGGTCAAGAAAACAGCCAGGAAAAACAGCCTCACTTCTTTGGCAAACAGCCGCCAGGACAATAAGAATATAGCAAACGCCCCAAAGACGACACGGCTGAAATTCGCCTCATGGCTTTTGACAAAACCAAATCGCGGCGCGGTTTCAACGTACCATGGGTGGTTTACCACCGCCTG
>JBBTRO010000064.1:0-8348 GCA_038065155.1 Patescibacteria group bacterium | reverse complement strand
TGCGCTGGACGGACGCGGAAGACGAAGAGGGCGGATTTATCGGGAATGTGTATATCGTGGCTTTTACCTAGGGCCGGCAATTTTATTCTGTCGTCAATTATTCACGGGCGGTTAGCGACGGACGTCCATCAGGGCCAGGACAAGAACCACGAGAGCCAAGAGATACTATCTGCGAGAGCCTGCGCAGACAGGTTTCTGGCGATGGAGAAGTGTGGGTATCAGATGGTTGTGAAGGTTATGAAACTAGTGTTAGCGTTCATCCGCCGGGCGGGCTCACCCATACGTTTATTCAGGCCATGACCGTATTCCCCGGTTCGGGGATGGACGTGTTGAATACGGGTGTGAACGCGGATACTGATCCGGCCAATGACATCAATACCAATTACGCTTTCTTTGTTTCGCCGTTGGCGGGCGGTTCGATTACTCCGTATGTAAGGCGTGATGTTCAAGTAGAAGTATATGATTATCACGAAGGCCAAGACGACCTATATTCCATTTATAAACCCCGCCACACATTTCGCATCCAAGCGGCGGCAAGTACGCAAACGACACCCGAAGATGCTTACTGGCATGTGTTTAACATGGTTCGCACCTATAGTGATGGAGAGTTCAATTATGAAATTCAGCAATTCGGGCTGGTGGACAGCGCCCACCCCGAGCGTGGCGGTCAAGGTACAATTGAATCTGGCTTTGGAAATGTGCAGTGCAATATCCCCGGACATTATTGCAATTTGACCGAAAGCGGCGAGAATGTCCCGCCACCAGCAACAATATTGCCGGATTTTGCCGTGACTTCGCTCACGGTGTCGCCTGATCGTCAGGACTGGCTTACCAATGATGCGGTTACAATGACTGGCATTATCCAAAATCAAGGGACAGGAGCGGCGGCCGCGGCACGGTATCAATTCTGTATCGATGAGAGCGATTGCGCCACCAATCCTGCTTCGGCCTATTCGGCTGGCACGCTTCCGATACTTGCTGTGGCCGGTTCGCAGACTTTTACCACGACATTTTTCCCAGATGATCTTGGTCAGGTTTTGAATGATATCCATTATATTCGTCTGTGTACAGATGTGAACACGGAGATCACAGAGTCTGACGAGACCAACAATTGCCGCGTGGCAACATTCTTGAGGACATGGCCGGTAAATGCAAGCGGTGTGCCGATATGTGTTGATGGCCAGTGCCCGAGCTACATGCCAATCTGCAATGCCGATGGCACGTGCAGTATCAGCTTGTCGGTCGTACCGGCTGGAAGTCCGCCTATTCCCTGTGAGTTTGATTGGCAGTGCCCATTTGATTTGTTAAATCCGATGCATTGTGAAATAGAGGAGGATGCGCTGACAGGAAGCTGCGCCTTTGGTCCCTAAAATCGTTCATCACGGTGTGGTATAATTGTTTTATGGATGACGTACGTCCCAATCCAATTGCTCCGTCGCCGCGGCCTCATCGTAACTGGCTACGGTTGCTCGCTACCATCATTGGCATACTGGCGGTTATTACTGGCGGGTTTTTTGGGGTAAGAACTGCATACCAATGGATGCGTCGTTCTGCCGTCCCCTCGGTTGTCTCACCACCGGAGTCCCGAGAAAAACAGATTGTGCAAATTCAGCCGCCGCAAACTGACCCATTCCCTAGTGATAAAGATCGAGATGGTATTTCGGACGAAGAAGAAGCCATGGCGGGCACGAGCGATCTCGAGTTTGATACTGATCATGATGGCTTGTCGGACGCTGATGAGATCAATGTTTGGCAAACCGATCCGACGAAGCGCGACACGGATGGCGATGGGTACTCGGATGGACTTGAGGCTATCAAAGGGTTCAATCCGAAAGGGGCGGGGAAGTTGAAATAGAATCTGGAATTTCGAATTTGGAATCTGGATTTGTGTTTAAACTTTAATTTTAACAAATTCTAGATTCTAAATTCTAGATTCTAAATTCTTCAATAGTATGTTTGACGACCAACCAGTTCAACCACCAGCCGGAGCGGCAGGCGCTCCGCCGGGCAATCTTCCCATCGGTGGGTCAGGCCAGCCGGAGGATATTTTTTCCGACGTGACCGAGGCGTCGGCCCCGATCGAAGAAAAGATTCCAACCCCACCATCGGCTCTATTGGCGGGTGCTCTGAAGCCAAAAACGACCCCTAAATTTATGGAGAACGCCGCAGAGCCAGCATTAATAACCTCTTACCCCACCAAAGGGCCGCTACTCAGCCGGATTTTGATAACAATCCTTCTTGCCGTCGTTGTTTTGGCTGTGCTTGGGGGTGCCGGATGGTTTTTGTATGCTTCATTTATTCGGAATGATAGCCCGCTGTCTCCAGTCGAGTCGGCGGATTCTCCTCTTCCTCAAGAACAGACGTCAATCGTTCCGCCGCCAGTCTCAGTCCCAGAGGTTGGACCAAGTACACCGGTTAATGATGAGGACAGCAAGCTTTTGTTTGGCGAACCGGTAGATTCTGACGGTGATGGCCTTACCAATGATCGGGAGGCTCAAATCGGAACTGACCCAAGCGATTGGGATACTGACAGCGATGAGTTATCCGATTATGATGAAGTTGCATTTTGGAAAACCGATCCATTGAATCCCGATACTGACGGGGATAACTATCCAGATGGGGTTGAGCGAAAAAATGGCTATAATCCGGCTGGCCCGGGCAAGCTTTTTGAACCGCCCAAGCCGTGATGGAATTTGGAATCTGGAATTTAGAATCTAGAAAATTGGTAGATATTTTTGAAGTTTGGTACATATTTTTAATTAACTCCAAATTCCAAATTCTAAATTCCAGATTCCCAATAATTATGTTTGGTTTTGGCAAAAAGAAAAAATCAAAAGAGAATACCGGGTCGACTCTTCCCGCCAACGCAACCTTCACAGTAATTCCGGAGGTCTTTTATGGCGGCGCCGATCCAGTCATTCATTACGCGTCGGTATCTCCCCAGAGAACAACGCATCGTTCTCGGTTTACCGATCCGAAGTTTTTTTTAGCGGCCGGCGGCGCGTTGTTTATTATTCTGTTACTCGCGGCGGCCGTCTGGTATCTTGCGCCAGCGCGTTTTGGTTTTACCGATACGGCAACACCGCCACCGGTATCCGCTCCGCCGTCGCGGCCGCCGTCAGTCTCTGAACCAAAGACGCCCGTGAGCATTCCTTTAGACATTACCACGACCACAAAACAACCGGAAACGCCAGACGATCCGCCCGCGGCCTCTACGGGAGTACAGCCTGAACGGCTCGGAGAGTGGCCGCGCTTGAATTTACTAGATAGCAGTGATATTGACGAGGATGAATTGACCGACAAAGAGGAAGAAATTTTCGCGACCGACAGCGGCTCATCTGATACTGATCTTGACGGGTATTACGATGGCCTGGAAGTGATAAATTTGTACAACCCCAAAGGGTCAACCCCGGTCAAGATTATTGATTCGGGCACAGTTCGCGAGTATGTCAACGCGCGCTGGCAGTATCGCATCTATTACCCAAGCGCCTGGCAAAGCGCCATGGTTGATGCCAACGAGGATCAAGTTATCTTTAGCGCGCCGGGCGGCGACTTTGTGGAGGTGCGCGCTTTGCCAAAGCCAAGCGGACAGCCCTTTGATTCGTGGTTTGCAGAAACGATCAACGGACAGCGCTTTGGCGACCTCGCCAAGCATGCGAACCGTTTTGAGGTTCAAGGTTTTGAACGCAAAGATCATTTGGTCGCGTATTATCCCGCGGACATCGTTGTCTTTGCCGTTTTGTATCATCCGCAGAGCCCCGGCCCGGTTGATTTTCGCCGTGTCATGATTATGATGACAAACAGTTTTCGTTTGGGCAGGATAACGTCTGAGGTGCCGCCGCAAATCCCTCTGCCGGCCGAGGGAACGACGACGACTGAGAATGAATAAATGACAGCCACTGTGATCTCTTTGGACAAGACAGTTAAAACAACTGGAGTGTCTGAGCGCTTTGTAAAGACAGTTGCGGCCAGCGTTTTTAGGCGTCTCAAAGATGATTCTGCCATTGTTGGCGTTCACTTTATTGGGGATAAACGGATGTGTGGTTTGAATTTTCACCATCGCGGCTTGAATCGGCCGACCGATGTCCTAGCGTTCGCTTTGCGCGATGGGGATAAGTTTGCGGACAAGAAAGATTGGGGCGATATTTTTTTATGCGTCCCGCAGATACGGCGCCAGGCAAAAAGATTTCGCGTGTCTTATCGCGAAGAGCTGTCCCGGATGCTTATCCACGGCCTCCTTCATCTGGCCGGGTATGATCATGAGAGAAAAGAAGACGCGAACGTCATGTTTTCTCTACAAGAAGAATTGCTTTTTAATATTATATGATGTTGGTGCGCCTGGCTCAAAGTATTGGCAATGCGCTTCGCGGGTTTTGGTTTGTGATAGCGCACGAACAAAATTTTCGCTTACTCTCTGGCATGAGCGTGCTATTGCTTGCCGGCGGGGTACTTTTTCGCATCACGGCGCGCGATTTCGCGCTCCTGATTGTCGTCATAGTCCTTGTGCTTGTGCTCGAAATGATCAACAGCGCTTTTGAGTATTTCCTCGATCTTTTGAAACCTCGGCTTATGCCTCATGTCGGAATAGTAAAAGATATTATCGCGGGCGCAGTTCTCCTCTCGGTCGTAGGCGCGTGTCTTGTCGGGGGAATCATTTTTTGGCCTTATATTATTGGAGCTCTTTAGATGAATGTGGTACACTAAAGTGTACAATTGTAAATTGGCATGCCCGCCCAAACTTCTGAATGAGAAATTTAGGCGGGTATGCCGTTTTTTCGGAAAAAATCAGAGGAGCAGTTTTTTGTCGGCCTTGACATCGGTACCAGCATGGTTCGTCTGGCGGTTGGACAAATTACTGCCGGGTCTGGCAGTACACCGCGTTCACAGCTGCAAATTATTGGCGCCGCGGCCGTGCCGACCGATGGCGTCCAGAGAGGTGTCGTCACCAGCATCGAAGAGTTAATCTCCTCGCTGTCGAGCGCGCTTGAGCAGGGGGAAAGAATGGCGGGTTTCCCCATTGAGAGCGCCTGGGTCGGTATCAATGGCCCGGCGTTATTGACCCAGCCAAGCAAGGGCGTTGTGGCTGTCGCAAAAACCAATGGCGAGGTGCAAAGCGAGGATGTCGACCGGGTGATTGCCGCGGCAAAATCAGTGCCCCTGCCTTTGAATTATGATTTGGTTCACGTCCTGCCCCGAAGCTTTGCCGTAGATAATCAGTCTGGTATAAAAGATCCGACTGGCATGACGGGGATGAGGCTCGAGGTCGATACCACGCTTGTGTATACGCTTAGTACTCATGTAAAAAACCTCACGCGGGCAGTGTATCGTACCGGCCTCGATATTGATGGCATTGTTCTGTCAATTCTTGCGGCTGGGGCGAGCGTGACGACGCCTCGACAAAAAGAGCTGGGAGCGGTGGTCGTGAATATCGGGGCGGTTACGACAAGCATCGCGGTGTACGAAGAAGGCGATACAATCCATGTTGCCGTACTGCCGATTGGTTCTCAGCACATTACCAACGATATTGCCGTGGGACTCAGAGTGCCGATCGATGTAGCTGAACGGATAAAGATCGAGTATGGCTACTGTGTGCCAAAAGATATTTCAAAAAAGGAGATTATTGATTTGAAAACCGTTGGCGGCGATGAACAGGAAGTTGCGTCGCGGCATTATGTCGCTCAAATTATTGAGGCGAGAGTGAGTGAAATTTGCGAAAAAGTCAGGCGCGAATTGGATCGGATTCCGCACGCGACCCAGTTCCCATCAGGCGTTATTGCGATTGGCGGCGGATCCAAAATTGGCGGCTTTATAGCGCAGGCAAAAAATGAATTAAGCCTTCCGGTCGCTCTCGGGTATCCCTATGACGTAAGCAGTATCGCCAATATCAGTTCTGATATCACGTTTGCCACGGCGATCGGCCTCGCCAAATGGGGCGCCCTTTTGGAGCATCCTTCATCAAGAAAAATTTCTCCATTTGCCCACGCGACGACATGGCTACAAAAAGCCGGCCGTCTCAAGGAGTGGCTCATGCCCTAATCACTAGAGCACTCCAGCACCTGAGCACCTAAACACTTGGGTGTTTTTGTTTTTCTTGACACCTGAACACAGACTCTATACACTAGATGTACTTTTCGGGACGTGAATTTTGAAGTGAACAATTTTTATGTTCAAGTTCTAGATTCTAGATTCCAGATTCTAAATTCCTTCAATTATGCCCCAAGTAAAACCTGATATTGAAACATTTGCAAAAATCAAGGTCGTGGGCGTTGGCGGATCAGGCGGATCGGCGGTTGAACGAATGGTACGGAGCGGCATTCGCGGCGTTGAGTTTTGGGTCATGAATACCGATGTCCAGGCTCTCCATCATAATAGCGCCCCGCACAAACTCCATATCGGCAAGACCGTGACTCGCGGTTTGGGCGCGGGAATGGATCCAGAGATGGGAAAAAGAGCGGCGGAAGAAGCGCAGAACGAAATTCGTGAAGCGCTCAAGGACGCTGACATGATATTTGTCACGTGCGGACTTGGCGGTGGCACCGGTTCTGGGGCGGCGCCAGTGGTGGCGGCGATCGCCCGGGATTTGGGGGTACTCACCGTGGCGGTCGTGACCAAGCCTTTCTCATTCGAAGGGCCGCAGAGAAAGACGATCGCGGATCAGGCGCATAGCGAACTGACCCGTCACGTTGATTCGATTATTACGATTCCCAATGATCGGATTCTCCAAATTGTTGACAAAAAAACTTCTCTTTTGGAGGCATTCAAAATTGTTGATGATGTCCTTCGTCAGGGGGTTCAGGGTATTTCCGAAACGATTACCGTTCCCGGCCTCATCAATGTGGATTTTGCAGACGTGAAGACAATCATGAAAGACACAGGATCGGCTCTCATGGGCATTGGCGTTGGGAGCGGTGAGAATCGCGCGCTTGACGCGGCCAAGGCCGCGATTTCAAGTCCGCTTTTGGATCTCTCGATTGATGGCGCTCGAGGCGTTCTTTTTACCATTACCGGCGGGACGAGTCTTGGCATGCATGAAGTATCAGAAGCGGCCAAGGTTATTACGGGTTCAACCGATACCGATGCCCGCGTTATTTTTGGCGCGGTGGTTGACGAGAGTATGGGTGATGAACTGCGCATTACCGTGATCGCGACCGGTTTTGATGATCGCGACCGGGTCTTCAATCGTGATCTCGATCATGAAGCCCAGCACAGTGGTGGGGCCAAGAAGCCAGTGTACTCAACCGCTCTATTTACAAAAAAGAAATTTCCCAAAGTCGACCTAAGCGAGCCTGACGAAAGTCTGCCAGAGTCAGCCCCCCCATCACGATCAACCTTCTTTGCCAAGCCGATCGGCGACGGGGCTGGAACTTTATCGTCCCAGACGCCGCCTCAGCCGCCAAAGCCGAAGACAGTCAGCGAGGATGACGATTTGGAAATTCCGGCCTTCATTCGCAAGAAGATGGGCATGTGATTGATGGAATTTGGAAGCTTGAATTTAGAATTTGGATTTGTTTGGTTTTTTGGAATAGAGATAAAAAAGTGCTATACTTGGATCTTCCAAATTCTAGATTCTATATTCCAGATTCCCGTCATTATGTATTGTCCAATTTGCCGTTTTCGGGAAACCCATGTTGTCGACTCGCGCGTGACGCAAGACGGCATGATGATCCGCCGGCGACGCGAGTGTGACAAATGCCATTTTCGTTTTTCGACAGTCGAAGAGATGGAACTGCTCGACGTCACGGTTGTGAAACGAGACGGCCGGCACGAAGCGTATAGTCGAGCCAAACTAAGGGATGGAATACTACGCTCCTTGACGAAGCGGCCGTATACCCAGGAAAAGTTTGATCGGCTCGTGCAAAACATCGAGCGTGATTTGCAGAAGAAAAAAAAGCGGGAGATTACGAGTCAAGAAGTTGGTGAAGTTGTCATGAAGCATCTAAGTCGTTTTGATACCGTCGCCTATATTCGATTTGCTTCGATTTATCGAGCTTTTGAAACCGTTGAAAAATTCCAGAGCGCCATTCGATCGCTTAAACGCACCAAAACATTAAAACATTAAAACATAAAAGCATTGGTATCATCCACTGCTTTCATGTTTTAAGGCTTTAATGGTTTAATGACCCATGCTTTTATGAATAATGATATTGATATCGCTGGTCTCCTCACGAAGCAGCAAGCGCTCCTCGAAACCATCGTCGAGCAGAACAAAAAAATCAAACGCCATCTTTTCTGGATGGCAGTGGGGGGGTATCTTCGCCTCATGATCATTGTCATCCCGCTTATCCTCGGCCTTATCTTTTTGCCGCCGCTCTTGCGTGATGCGGTAAAGCAGTACCAGAGTTTTCTGG
>JBBTRO010000063.1:0-1460 GCA_038065155.1 Patescibacteria group bacterium | reverse complement strand
TGCTTGGGTGCTCAGGTGCTTGGGTTTAAGCTGAAGTGCCATACCCGTAAAGCCTGCCACAAATACTCCCGCGATCCAGATCAAAGACGAACCGACAAACAGCGCTTGTTTAATTCCAGACTGATAAAACCAAAATCCCATCGGTCGAATAAGGCTAAAGAAACGGATGAAACGAATTGCACACAATTTCAAAAATAGAAGCGGATGCTCGAGAACAAAGAAACGAAACATCAGCTGGGCATGTTCTTTGAGGTTCGTTGCGCCGTTGAGTTGGATGTACGCATCAAGCGGGTTGTACCCGCCAGAAATTTGACCGCCATTGGATACCAGAGTGTTACCAAGCCAGAGGTTGAATTCGGCTAATAAGGTCGTCGGGATAATGTCGCCATAAATGCCATAGTTTCGCGCCGTCCAGGGGATGAGTACAGCTGTAAGCAATAAGCTGTAAGCCATAAGCGAGTGATATTGTTTTGCCCGAAAATACATAAAGGCTATGATCGGTACAAATAATAAAACAGTTGGTCGCGTTAATATGGCAAGTCCGGTGACAAGCCCAAATAACATCGCGAGCCATCTGTTTTGTGGTTTCTCAAACGAAAAAACGAAGATATAGACTGTCAAAATAACGAAGAGCAAATACAGCGTCTCAGTCATGAGCATGGCCGAGATTTCAATTAGATCGGGCCAGAAGGCGAAGAGTGCGGCGGCGATCAACGCGCCAAAATCTCCTCCCCCTGTAGAGCCCGTCCCGAGCTTGTCGAGGGAGGAGGATTGAGGTGGGGTTGCGTGTTTGCAGAATATTCTTTCGTAAATACAATAAATCAAATACGCTGACAACACATGCAAGAGTGCCTGCGCAATCCAAACCGCTTCGTAATTATGCCCGAACACAGCATAGAGCCCAGCCAAAAAAAACTCATACCCCGGACCGGCGCGAACAATCGACATGTCGTAGAGAATGGGTTTGTCTGCGTCTTCACGATAGCCATTGCCAGATACTAAATTCATCGCGATCTGATCATACGCACGAGCGTCAACGAGTGGGTGAACACGATAAACAAAAGCGTAGGCAAGAGTGACAATGAGGGAGATCGTTAGGATAAAGGCGAGTGATTTTTTATTGTTGAACATACTCTATTTTCAATTCCCTCCCCTCGTAGGGGAGGGTCGGGGTAGGGTCTCAACGAGAGTAGAAACTAACAACTTCTTGTCTTTACGCTTAACTTTGTGATTTCGACAAAATTTTGCAATCAACTCACACATTATCGTAATCACACGCGCTGAGACCTCACCCCTCCCCCTCTCCTACGAGGAGAGGGCATTATTTTTAAATTTTTCTAATACTCCTATATTCTGCACTGCCACCACATTTATATACGCCGTCTCACGCTTCCATTCTTCGACTGGTGCAATCTTTACTGGTCGATCATCCCAATCAGTCACATTGTCTAATTCATAAT
>JBBTRO010000062.1:0-7395 GCA_038065155.1 Patescibacteria group bacterium | reverse complement strand
AGGGCGCCAAACACGATCGACTTGTGCGTCGGATCAAGCTCTTGCGCAGTTTTGCCAAAAATCAAATCAAGCCCGAGTGGATGGTCATGACCACGGTTCCGGTTATTCCGCCGGATCTTCGTCCGATGGTCGCCCTGGATGGTGGACGTTTTGCCACGTCGGATCTTAATGATTTGTATCGCCGTGTCATCAATCGCAACAATCGTCTGCGTCGACTTCTCGATCTCAATGCTCCAGAGGTAATTTGCCGCAATGAAAAGCGCATGCTCCAGGAAGCGGTGGACGCGCTCATTGACAACAATACGCGAGCCAGCAAAACCGTGACTGCCTCAACTGGTCAAAAGCGACAGCTGCGCTCCCTCGCCGATATTTTGAAAGGCAAGCAGGGTCGTTTTCGCCAGAATTTGCTGGGGAAACGAGTCGATTATTCCGGTCGCAGTGTCATCGTCGTCGGTCCAAAACTCAATATTGATCAATGTGGTTTGCCCAAACGCATGGCACTGGAGCTCTTCAAACCTTTTGTCATGGGTCAAATTATCAAGCGTGAACTGGCGTACAATGTTCGGTCCGCTTCCCGGTTTATTGAAACCAACGCGCCAGAAGTCTGGGATATACTCGAAGAGATTACCAAGCATACACGCGTACTCCTCAACCGCGCGCCAACCCTCCACCGTCTGGGCGTACAAGCCTTCCGGCCGATTCTGGTCGAGGGCAAGGCGATTCACCTGCACCCGCTGGTGTGCGCCGCGTTCAATGCTGACTTTGACGGCGACCAGATGGCCGTCCACGTGCCCTTGACCGAAGAAGCCAAATGGGAAGCGGAGAATCTGATGGCATCGGAAAAAAATATTCTGAAGCCGGCGACGGGCGCTCCGGTCACGACGCCGCAACAGGATATCGCTTTGGGCTGCTATTATCTGACCAAGTATGAAGAAAATGATAGCGCGCCGGTGACCAAGTTTTTCTCGAATATTACCGAAGCCAAATTCGCCTACAAGAGCCGCCGCATTGAACTAAAAGAACGGATCAAAGTGCGGCTCGATGAGACGACAATGAAAAAATTTCCGGAAGGCACTCGGGCGCTTGTCGAAACCTCGATTGGCCGGGTTTTCTTCAATGAAATTCTGCCGGACAAGTTGCCGTATTACAACGAAACGATTACCAAAAAACATTTGGGCGCGATTATCTCGCTTCTTCTGGAATTTTACGGCCAGGAGCATACCGCCTTTGTCCTCGATGACATGAAGCGGCTTGGTTTCAAGTATGTGACGGCCTCGGGCTATTCGCTCGGCATGGACAATTTTGGCTCGATCAAAGAAAAGAAAGATATTCTCGCCGAGGGTGATAAGTCCGTGCAACTCGTCGAGGAACAGTACAGTCAAGGGCTTTTGACCGATTCCGAACGACACACCAAGGTTTTGGAAATTTGGACCGATGTCAAAGAGCGTGTCCTCTCGCAAAGCAAAAAAGGCTTGAATAAAGATGCGTCAGTATTCGCCATGATTGACTCTGGCGCTCGTGGCTCGTGGGGGCAGCTTGGCCAAGTCATTGGCATGAAGGGGCTCGTCGCCTCGCCATCGGGAGAGATTATCGAATTGCCGGTCAAGGGAAATTTCAAGGAAGGCTTTGAAGTTCTCGAATTCTTTATCTCAAGTCACGGTACCCGAAAAGGTTTGTCTGATACAGCTTTGCGTACTGCCAATGCCGGTTATTTGACGAGACGTCTCGTCGATGTGGCTCAGGATGTGGTAGTCATGACGGAGGACTGTGGCGACAAGGATGGTGAAGTATTTACGAAGGTCGAATCAGAACAAATGGGTGAAAAGCTGTCGGAGCGGGTGCGCGGCAGATTTGTACTCTCGGACGTGAAAGATGGCCGAAAAACGATTGTGAAAGACGGTGAGATGATCGATGATGCCGCGGCTCGTACCATTGAAGCGAGCGGGATTGATACGATTCATGTGCGCTCGGTTTTGCAGTGTAAATTGTTCAAGGGCGTATGCGTGAAGTGCTACGGCGTGGATCTCGCCAACAATGGCGTCGTCAAAAAGGGTGTGGCGGTCGGGATAGTTGCGGCTCAGTCCATTGGCGAACCTGGCACACAGCTCACCATGCGAACATTCCACCTCGGTGGTATTGCCGGCGGTGGTGACATTACTCAAGGCTTGCCCCGCGTCGAGGAATTATTTGAAGCCAGAACGCCCAAGCGGAGCGCCGTCCTCTCTGAAGTCGCGGGCACGATTCACATTGAAGATGCGGATGGTAAAGTTATTACCGGTCCTACGGGACGGAAAATTTTTGAAGGCCGCCGCGGACAAAAAATTATCCAGGTGTCGTTTGAGGGTTTGGATGAACTGAAAGTCCGTGTCAAGGCCGAAGATGAAATGAAAATCGAAGAAGGACAGCGAGTCAAAGCTGGTGATGTCATTTTGGTCAGAGGGTTGACCGGAGAAGAAATTCAGGCAAAATATGATGGCGTAGTCCGCCGTGACGACAAGCACATTATTTTGTCCTATGAAGGTCGGCATAATAAAGAGTATGTGATCCCGCTCGGGTACAAGATTTGGGTCAAAGATGGTGAAGCGGTGGCCAAAGGCCAGCAATTGACCGAAGGCAGCGTGAACCTCCAGGAACTATATGAACTCAAAGGCCGTGATGCCGTACAGCGCTATATTCTGTCGGAAATTCAGGAAATTTACGCCGCACAGGGTCAGCGCCTGAACGACAAGCACGTTGAAATTATCATCAAGCAAATGTTTAGTCGCGTCTATATCGAAGATCCGGGAGACACCGATCTTTTGCCAGGAGAAGTCATTGAGAAATCACAGCTTCTTATTGCCAACGATCAAGCGAAAAAGCAAGGCAAGCGTGAAGCGGGCGGTCGTGAACTTTTCCTTGGTATGAGCAAGGTCTCACTCTCCACACAGAGCTTCCTCTCGGCCGCGTCGTTCCAGGAAACCGCACGCGTCCTTATTAACGCCGCCATTACCGGGAAGATTGATTACCTCGAGGGGTTGAAAGAGAACGTGATTATTGGGAGGTTGATTCCGGTGGGGACGGGGTTTCGTGAGTGATACGAAATAAGGAAATAACGAAATTAGGAAATTATTAAACCAAAACATCTCCCGCGGGGGATGTTTTGGTTTAATAAAGTTTGCCCTCTCCTCGTAGGAGAGGGGGAGGGGTGAGGTCTCAACGAGGGAAGAAGTATAATACTTTCTTGAATTGATTATTTTTTGTGACTTTGCTAAAGGTTGGCAATCAATAGATCGGCTTCAGTCATTACCCGCGCTGAGACCCTCCTCTGACTCCTCCCTACGAGGGAGGAGAATTTTTTATTTCAGTATACCAAAAAATTCGTCTCAATCCTCAATTAATCTGTCTTAATCTGTGCCCTAAAAATAGAAAACGGGCCGCCGGTAGAATTCGCTGCGCGTGTGCGCTACGAAACTACCGGGGCCCGTGCGGGCTGTCATTGCGTCGAGGCCAGTGCCCCGAGCAACTTCTCGATCGGGAACGGAAATCGTTCCAACAGCGTCGAGACGGCCCAGATCAGGCCGACGCCTATGACGCCCAGGGCGACACCAAAACGGGCTATGCCGTTCATGTCTCCTCCTTTCTCCCTTCTCCGCGATAGAGAACAAAGGGTAAAAATGCCCGTCATCAGACACTTTTATCCTTTGTTCTCACAAAGATAAGGATAGCACAACTTAGCACTTTCTTGCCACCTTGTCAAGAGGCAATAAAACCTATAAGCTAGTGAAGCTAAAGAAGCTATAAGCTAGAGATATGTCAGGTCACTCCAAATGGCACAACATCCAAGTAAGAAAGGGCAAACAGGACCAAAAAAAGTCTGCCTCATTTACGAAAGTCGCGCGCCTGATTACGGTTGCTGCGAGAAATGGCGGCGGGGACCAGAACATGAATTTTACTTTGCGCTTGGCACTGGAGAAGGCCAAAGAGGTCAATTTGCCCAAAGAAAATATCGAACGGGCGATCAAAAAAGGTACGGGGGATCTGGCTGGCGAGGCGCAGTTGGAAGAAATTACCTATGAAGGCTTTGGGCCAGGCGGGATTGGCGTCTTGGTTGATGTTGTTACTGATAATAAAAATCGTACTGCCTCGGATATGAAGCACATTTTTTCACTTCATGGTGGATCGATGGCTGGTCCCGGATCGGTCAAGTGGCAATTTGCCCGGCTTGGCGTGGTTCGTCTTGACGCAGTGCAAAAGGAAAAAGTAAAAACGAAAAAGTCTGATTTTGATCTTACGTTAATTGACGCCGGTGCTGACGATATTATTGAGAGTGATTTTGGTACTGAGATTCGTTGCAAGGTTGAATCGTTTCAGAAATTGCTTGAAGCAGTTAAGTCGCAAGGGATTGAACCGGCTAGTGCCGAACTCGAGTGGGTGGCCAAAGAAAATATGTCCGTCTCGCCTGAAGTGAGCGAACAGATGGGGAAATTATACGATGCGCTGGAGGAAAATGATGATGTGAGAGCGGTGTATACGAATGAAGCTTAGTATGCGCATTATCGGTATCGATCCCGGCTATGGCCGCATGGGCTATGGGCTAGTCGAGAAAAAAGGCAGTGACTGGACACATGTGGCCCACGGCTGTATCGAAACTTCGGCAAAGGTAGAATTTTCCGAAAGACTTTTACAGATTCATAATGAATTGAAGCGCTTGATCACTCGGCACAACCCTGATCGCGCGGCGGTCGAGGATTTATTTTTTGCCAAAAATGTAAAAACTGCCATGCAAGTGGGGCAGGCTCGGGGGGTCATTCTTCTGACCCTGTTTCAAGCTGGCCTCACCGTGGATGAGTACACCCCGCTTCAGGTGAAACAGGCTATAACCGGTTATGGCCGGGCCGAGAAAGGGCAAGTGCAGAAAATGTTGGCTATTCTCTTAAAATTACCGGCCAAAAAACTCATCCAGGATGATGCCGCCGATGCTTTGGCAGTGGCGCTGGCGGCCGGGGTGTCACTTCGCATGAAGCGGCTTAGCGATTGACATGATTACCCTCTTAATGCTATAGTACTGGCCGTTGTTTAGCCCTCCTACGGAGGGCAGGACCGCCAGAACCGCATACGCGCTGGTTGGCCTTAATTTCTTCTTTGTATGCTTGCTAAAGGCAAAAAACAGCGGATAATTAAAAAGTACCAGCTTCATGAGGGGGATACCGGCTCATCCGAGGTGCAAATTGCCATTCTTTCGGCCGAAATCGACGAGCTAGTCGAACACTTGAAACAGCACGCCAAAGACCATTCGTCCCGCCGCGGACTCCTGCGTAAGGTCGGCGAACGCAGACGCCTCCTGCGTTACCTCAAGAAAGAAAATCCTACGAGTCATGATGAACTGGTGAAAAAACTCAAATTGAAACAAGCCAAAATTCTTACCAAACCATCCGCCACTGCCGAGGCAGAGGAACTAATGGATACGCCAGATGAGACCCCTGATACGCCATAACCGAAACCCGCTGAAGCACCCCGACCAACGTGTAGGGGTGTTTATTGATGTGCAGAATTTGTATTACAGCGCCAAAAATTTGTTTGGCAAGAAAGTAAATTTTGGCAATATCGTGAAAGAGGCTGTGGCCGGTCGAAAACTGATTCGCGCGATTGCCTACGTCGTTCGCACCGAAACCAAAGAAGAGCAGCCGTTTTTTGAAGCCCTCTACAATTTGGGGATTGAAACCCGGGAAAAAGATTTGCAGATTTTTCAAACTGGCATGAAAAAAGCGGATTGGGATGTCGGGTTGGCAGTGGACGCCATTCGCCTGGCACCGAGCCTGGACGCGATCGTGATCGTTTCCGGCGATGGTGATTACCTGCCGCTCGTGGAATATCTGCAAAGTATCGGCAAGCAAGTCGAGGTCGCGGCGTTTGGCGAGACGACCTCGAGCAAACTGGCTGATCATGCGGATGATGTGATTGATTTGAGTGCGGAAAAAGATAAGTTTCTTATGACTGATCGGCGGGCGCTACGAAGATAGAATAATAAAGTTCTAATTCCTAATTCACCTAATGTCTAATAAAATGTCAAAGTCATAATTTTCAATTTTTGAAATTTGGGCTTTGGAATTTTATTAGAAATTAGACATTAGAAATTAGATAATTTTAATGAGCGTTGGTCCTGAGACATCGAGATTCGCAGTGCGGATCTTACGTATCAGGGTCAGCCTCTTCCACAATTGATATGTTAAACATCAAGCAGTGGTCCACCCTGTGGGGCGGACAAAAACTCGTGATTGAGACGGGTCATTTTGCGCTTTTGGCCGGAGGGTCGTGTACCGTGCAATACGGCGATACGGTGGTCCTAGCGACGGTAGTAAAAAGCGATAGCGTTCGCTCGGGAATTGATTATTTCCCGCTCATGGTGGATTTTGAAGAAAAGTTGTACGCGGCCGGGAAAATCAAAGGCTAGCGTTTTATCAAGCGCGAAGGCCGCCCATCGGAAGAAGCGATTTTGGCCGGCCGCATGGTGGATCGAGCGATCAGGCCGCTGTTTGATGCCAAAGTCCGGAATGATGTCCAGGTCGTGACCACAGTACTCTCGATTGACGGCGAACATGACGCGGCGACCGTCGCTCTTATTGCGGCGTCTTGCGCCGTGGCAATTTCACCGGTACGTTGGAGCGGCCCCATCGCGGCCGCTCGCATTGGTCGGGTAAATGGGGAATTTGTTTTGAATGTGACCGCAACACAGCTCTTTGGCAAAGATACGCCATCCGGCCGCGTCAACCCGACCAGTGATTTGGATCTGGTCGTGGCCGGAGCGCCGGACAAGCTCGTCATGGTTGAAGCTGGCGCCAAGGAAGTTCCGGAAGCGGATATGCTACGAGCAATGCAATGGGGCTGCAAAGAGTTGCAACCAGTGCTTGATTTGATCAAAAAAGTACAAAGCGAAGTCGGTTTGCCAAAAGAAGAGCTGTCTTCTCCCGACGATGTCATGATGGTGGCCGACCAGGTAAAAGCCGCCACGCGGGCATTTGTATTTGCCCAGGCGGATAACATGATTTTTGATGCGGTAAAAATTTCCCGGCAAGAACGGAAAGAATTGGTCGCCGCCTTGAAAGTTGCCGCAGTCGCTCACCTGACCGAAAAAGGTTTTGACGCTGATGTCCAAGAAGTCGGACTCAAACAAATCAAAGAATATTTATCCGAAGTTATTACCAAACGCATCTTGGACAAGGAGGAGCGCCTCGATGGCCGCGCTTTGACCGAGATTCGTCCGCTTACGATTGAAGTGGATCTCCTGCCTCGCGTGCATGGTTCAGCGATGTTCATGCGCGGCGATACCCAAGTATTATCGATTGTGACACTCGGCGCCCCTGGCGATGTGCAAACTCTCGACACCATGGAAGAAGAGGGGACGAAACGCTACATGCA
>JBBTRO010000061.1:4098-7878 GCA_038065155.1 Patescibacteria group bacterium | reverse complement strand
CGTGGGTCTTCTTCTTTTGGTTAAAGGGGCAGACTGGCTGGTCACCGGCGCCTCGTCATTGGCCAGTCGACTGGGAATACGACCGATTGTGATCGGCCTGACAGTCGTGGCCTTTGGCACGTCCGCACCCGAACTTATCGTGAATCTTTTTGCGGCGTTTGGCGGATCGGTGGATATCGCGATTGGCAATATTATCGGCTCCAATATTGCCAACATCCTTTTGATCCTGGGTATTTCCGCGCTGGTGCATCCGCTGATTGTTAAAGGCGGTACGGTTTGGAAAGAAATTCCGTTTGCCCTTCTGGCTATGGTTTTGGTTTGGCTTATGGCCAACGATATTCTGATTGCCGGCGGAGCGGCGAATATCCTGGATCGCATTGACGGATTCGTGTACATGGCCTTTTTTATCATTTTCCTTTTTTATACATACGGAATCTCCAAAACAGATGGAAAAGCGGATCCAGTTGAGCTTTTGACGCTTCGCAAAACGATTTTTTTGGTTTCCGGAGGACTGGTCGCGCTTATTCTTGGCGGAAAATTGACCGTTGACGGAGCGGTCGTAATTGCTCAATTTATCGGCATTACCGAACGCGTAATCGGCCTTACGGTAATCGCGATTGGCACGTCGCTTCCGGAATTAGTTACGTCAGTCGTGGCTTCGTATCGGCGTCATGCTGATATTGCGATTGGTAATGTCGTGGGATCGAATATCTTCAATGTTTTTTGGATACTCGGAGTAAGTGCTGTTATTCGTCCTTTGCCGTTTTCCGCGCAGAATTCTTTCGATACTCTCATCGCTATAGCGGCCACAGGTGTTTTGCTTTTGGCCATGTTTATCGGCAAACGCCATACCCTGGAGCGATGGCAAGGCGGCGCTTTTATTTTTGGCTACGTTGCTTATTTGGGTTTTGTGCTTTTTACTTGACTGTTTTACCTTCGTAGCGTACACTAATGGCATCTAAAATATGGATCCCAAAGATCGGCAACTGTACCTTTTTGCCCTGCGGATCGTGGGTGATTTTGGGGCGGCGATTGCGGTGCCGGTGGTTCTCTTTGTGATCGGCGGGCAGTGGCTGGATGGTCGCTACGGGACTGGGTATCGGTACACATTGATTGCGTTTGTTCTGGCGGCGCTTTTATCTGGACGAATGATTTATCGGAAGGCGAAGAAGTATGGGAAAGAATATGAGGAATTGAGTAAATCCGAAGCACGAAATCCGAGATCCGAAACAAATCCAAATGACAAAAATCCAAATTTTGAAATTTGAACATTGAAATTTTGAAAATTATTTCGGATTTCGATATTCGAATTTCGAATTTTCAATAGATATGGAAGCTCACATTCCCACATTTGCACCGGAAGTCGTTGGACACATTGGCAGTTTTTCGATTACCAACACGATGATCAATGTCTGGATAGCATTGATCATTTTTTTTATTTTTGGGATGATGCTTCGTCGTCGATTGGGAATGCGTCCGAGTCGATTGCAGAATGGCTGTGAGTATATTTTGGAATCGCTCTTTCATTATCTTGATCAGGTTACCGGCGCTCGAGAAAAAACGATACGTTTTCTTCCAGTTGTTGGCACTGTATTCTTTTTCATTCTTCTCTCCAACTGGCTCGGGCTTTTACCGGGAACAGGAAGTATCTTTGTGGGGAACAGTCCGCTCCTGCGTCCGGCCAATACCGATCTCAATTTGACTGTCGCGATGGCGCTCGTATCCGTCGTTGTCTCTCATCTATTTGCCTTTGGGATGATTGGTTTTTTTGCTCATGCTAATAAATTTTTGCAAATTGGCACGATTGCCAAGGCTCTGAAGCATGGGCCAATCGCGATTTTTACCGCTGTGATCGAATTTATGGTTGGCATCATTGAAATTGTCGGCGAAATGGCAAAAGTGATGTCGCTTTCCCTGCGTTTATTCGGTAATATATTTGCCGGAGAAGTGCTTATTTCAGTCATTAGCTCTTTGGTCGGCATTCTGGTACCAACGCCGTTTATGCTCCTGGAGCTACTGGTCGGCTTGATTCAAGCGTCGGTTTTTGCTATTCTGACGACAGTGTATTTGACGGTGGCGACGAGCGAGCCACATGGAAGTGAACATTGACGATTTTTAGAAAATAGAAAATAGTAAGTAGAAAATAGAACAAAAAGACAAAATTTCTATTTTCTAGGTTCTATTTTCTAATTTCTAATTAGATATGATCTCGCGAGGTTAAACCCTTTTTCCAAAAGACCCCTCGACGAAGCGTATCAAGAAAGAAATGCAAATATGGAACACGAATCACTCGTGGTTATGGCCAAAGCGTTTACGATGGCCATTGGCGGTATTTTTCCAGCCTTGGCGATCGGGAAGATCGTCTCAAAGGCGATGGAGTCAATCTGGCGCAACCCCGAAGCGGGCAGTAAGTTGTTTGTCCCGATGCTTTTGGGCGCCGCGTTTGCGGAGGCGATCGCCATCTATTCTTTGGTGGTGGTGTTTACTTTAAACTAAAATAGAACGATTTACCTCGTCAGGAACGACGGGGTAAGATGGTTTTATTTTAAATCCTAATGACAAAATCCAAATGACCAATCAAATCCAAAATCCAAATGTCAAAATTTTGGATTTAAGATTTTGTGCTTGATTTGACATTGTGATTTAGGATTTTGGATTTCCAAAAATATATGTCTCTCGAACCAACCGATCTAGAGCAAACAGAAGCACCAGCGCAAGAAGAAGGCGTTCTCGCCTCTCTCGGTCTCAATGGCCAGCTTTTTGTTTCTCAGCTTGTTAATTTTGCGCTCGTATTTATAGTCGTTTGGTTTATCATTTTGCGTCCATTGGTACGCAAAATGGAAGAACGCCGAGTGCAAATCAATGACAGCTTGGATAAAGTCAAAGAGGTCGAAACAAATTTAGCCATGTCAGAGCGGAAGTATCAGGAGAGGATTGATGAGGCCAAGGTGGAGGCCAATAAAATTTTGGAAGCCGCCACAGTTGAGTCTGAAAGAACGGGTGATAAAATGAAAGTGAGAGCCAAACAAGATATTCAACTCCTGATTGATCAAGCCAAGCGCAACATTCAGATTGAACGCGACGAGGCCATCGGTGCGGTGAAGCACGAGGCGGTGGATTTAATTTTTTCGGTGTTACAGAAAGTGTTGCCGGAGAAGCTTACAAGTGAAAATGATAAGAAGGTGATTGAGGAAACATTAAAAGAATTGAAAAAATAAATTACACCTTATCACCTAATCACTTTATCACTTAATCACAATGATGATTTAGTGATCAGGTGATCAGGTGATCAGGTGATCAGGTGATTATGAAACGTCACACCGCCAAACAATACGCCGCCGCGCTTTATGAAGCGACCAAAGATGTGAAAGGCGAAGCGCTCGATGCCGCGCTAAAAGCGTTTGCTGGCATTTTGAAGCGAGAACGGGCGTTGCGTTTGTTCGATTTGGTACTCCGTGAGTATGAACTATATGCCAAAAAACAGCTTGGCGAGGTAACGCTCTCGGTGACGACGAAGGTTCCGCTGTCTTCGGGTAATAAAAAAATGCTCATGGAAATTTTTTCTGGTACGACGGAGATAAAAGAAGTGGCTGATCCGACAATTCTGGGTGGGATGAAAGTGAGAGCGGGGGATGTGGTGTATGATGGGACGGTGCGGACGCAACTTTTAAAGTTAAGAAATCGGTTACTTGCTTAAATTAATTTTATAGCCTTAATTTTTTAAGGAGTAACAAATTGAGCCGAGCGAAATTTGTTCAACAATTGATGGCGCGAAATTCA
>JBBTRO010000061.1:0-4088 GCA_038065155.1 Patescibacteria group bacterium | reverse complement strand
ACAGGTAAAGATTATGAGTACTAATACAATCGTCCAGCAACTCAAAAAGCACATCGCCGAGTTTGAGAAAACCATTGATATCCAAGAAGTTGGTACCATTATTGAGGTCGGTGACGGGATTGCCCGCATGAGCGGGCTCGAGAAGTGTCAGGCGCAGGAGATGTTGGAGTTTCCCTCCTCCGCTGAAGCTTCGGAGGGCAGGCCCGGTTCAACCTATGGAGTTGCTTTGAACCTTGAGGAGGGCACGGTCGGCGCCATCATTTTGGGCGAGTATAAGCATCTCAAAGAAGGCGACACCGTCAAGCGAACTGGCCGAGTACTTTCGGTTCCGGTCGGAGAAGCTTTGGTTGGTCGCGTGGTCAATGCGCTCGGTGAACCGATCGATGGCAAGGGCGAGATCAAAACAAAGACTTTCAACCCCATGGAAAAAGTCGCGCCGGGCGTTATGAGTCGTTTTCCAGTCACCCAACCAGTCCAAACCGGCATCAAAGCCATTGATGCCATGATCCCGATTGGCCGCGGCCAGCGCGAACTTATCATTGGCGATCGTCAGACTGGCAAAACTGCTGTCGCGATTGATGCGATTATCAATCAGAAAGGCCAAAACATGAAGTGTATTTACGTGGCTGTCGGACAAAAAGAATCAAAAGTCGCTCGCATTGTCGCGAAACTGCAGGAAGCAGGTGCCATGGAATATACAACGATTGTTGTGGCTGGTGCATCGGACCCGGCGGCAATGTCATTTCTTGCACCCTATGCCGGCGTTGCCATGGCCGAATATTTTGCTGAAAAAGGGGAGGATGTTTTGATCGTCTACGATGATCTTACCAAGCAAGCTTGGGCGTATCGCGAGATATCCCTTCTTCTTCGCCGTCCACCAGGTCGTGAAGCGTATCCGGGAGACGTATTTTATCTTCATTCTCGCCTTCTCGAGCGTGCGTGTAAATTGGATGAAAAATATGGCGGCGGCTCGATTACAGCGCTACCGATTATCGAAACCCAAGCTGGCGATGTAACGGCGTATATTCCGACCAATGTTATTTCCATTACCGATGGACAAATTTTCCTCGAGACTGATCTATTTTATCGCGGAATTCGCCCGGCTTTGAACGTCGGTATTTCGGTCTCTCGTGTCGGTGGCGCCGCTCAAATCGCGCCGATGAAGAAAGTTTCTGGGAAGTTGAAATTAGCCATGGCGCAATTCCGCGAATTGGAAGCGTTTGCGCAATTTTCTTCTGATCTTGATCCAGAAACCAAAAAGCAAATTGACCGAGGGCGGCGGATTACCGAACTATTGAAACAGCCACAATACTCACCGATGCCGGTGGAGCATCAGGTCGTTGTTATTTTTGCCGTGAACAATGGTTTCTTTGATGATGTCCCGGTAGAGGAGGTTCGCGCCGCGGAAAGCAAATTGATTGATTTCCTCTCAAATAGCAAACAGACGCTTTTGGAAAGAATCACAAAAGGCGAGTGGAGCGGCGAAGTTGAAATAGCGATAAAAGAAGCGTGCGGTGAATGGAAGCGATGATCATTGAATATGGCCGTTTCAACCAAAATAATCAAACGCCGCATCAAGTCAGTCAAGAACACCAAAAAGATTACAAAGGCGATGGAATTGGTGTCGGCGGCAAAGATGCGTCGAGCCGTGGAAGCCGTGGTCAATACTCGTTCGTATTCATCGCTTGCCTGGGAATTGCTCATGCATTTGTCGGCGATTCGGGAACAAGTATCGTTGCCGCTCCTTGAAATGAGACCAGTACAGCGGCTGCTCGTTATTCTTATGACCTCGAATCGCGGGCTGTGCGGCAGTTTCAATACAAACATTATTCGCAAGACTTTGGAACAGCTGAAAAATCCAAAAAATATTGCTCGGCACCGCGATGGCGGCAAAGAGCTCGAGCCAGCTGAACAAGTTGAAGTGTCGGTAATCGCAGTTGGTAAAAAAGGTGGCGACAGGGTCGCAAAACTTGGTTATAGGCTGGAGGCCGTATTTTCTGAAGTCTCTGACACGCCGCGACTTGATGATATAATGCCCATCGTAAAAATGGTTCGTTCTGGGTATGAGGAAAAACAATATGATAAAGTAGTGATTGCCTACACTGATTTTCGATCTGCCGTTACACAGGTGCCCAAGCTTCGTCAGCTTTTGCCGCTTTCAACCGTTGATCTGGAAAAAATGTTGCTTGATGCTGGGGTCGAAGAAGTGAAAAATGGAGCGTCAGAAATAGAATATTTATTTGAACCGGACAAACTTGATGTCCTGCAAATGATGCTACCGCGTCTAGTCGAAACTCAACTTTTTCAGGCGATTCTGGAATCATCAGCCTCCGAACACTCGGCGCGCATGATTGCGATGCGTAGTGCCTCGGACGCCGCCGAGGAAATGGTAGATGAACTTAATTTGAGTTTCAACAAAGCGCGTCAGGCGGGAATTACACAGCAGATTGCGGAAATTGCTGGCGGCGCGGCGGCGCTTGGATAATTTTAATAATATGAAAGTTGAATTCCAATTAATCCTCGAAGATGTGGTGCAACTTAATCAGTATGTCTCCGAGGGTAAATCTTCACAGAGAAAAACTGTTATTTTAATTAGAATATTTTTTTCATTTATTTTTTTCATGGGAATTTTAAATGCCGTATTTGTTAGTCATAACATTTCTTTAGCTATTTATTTTTTTCTGATTTGGCTTACGTTTTTAATCGCTTTTCCATATTTCCTACGTCGAGTACAGATAAATTCTATTAAAAACGCATACCAGAATGGGAAAAATCCTATGTTTAGCAAGCAGATAATGGAGTTCACACAAAGTGGATTTACTGTTGATAATGCAGTTACCAAAACTACATCACAGTGGAATTCAATCCAACGAATGGAAAAAAATAAATATGCTGCTTATTTCTTTACATCAAATATTCAAGCCTATATTATTCCCATTCGAGCCTTTAAAGATGAAGCAGACTTTAACATATTTTTTCAAACTACAAAAGAATACTATAACCAAAGCAAAACTTTATGAACAAAGGAACAATTTCTCAAATTATCGGCGTGGTGGTGGACGTGGAGTTCAAAGAAGAATTGCCAGCTATCTATAATGCCCTTGAAGTATCAGTGCAGGGTAATACTAAGTTGGTTCTTGAAGTCGAACAGCATATCGGCGCCAATGTGGTGCGTACGATTGCTATGGGTACAACCGATGGCTTATCGCGAGGGCTTGAAGTCGAGGATACCGGCAAGCCAATCTCTGTACCGGTCGGTGAGGCAACACTAGGGCGTATGTTTAATGTCATTGGCGAAGCGATTGATGAGAAAGAGGCGCCAAAAAATACCAAAACATATCCAATTCATCGCAGTGCGCCAGCCTTTACTGAACAATCAACAAAATCAGAAGTTCTCGAGACTGGCATTAAAGTCATTGATCTTTTCTGTCCCTTTCTTAAAGGTGGAAAAGTTGGATTATTTGGCGGTGCTGGTGTCGGAAAAACGGTTGTTATCCAAGAACTCATTCGCAATATTGCTCAAGAACACGGCGGGTATTCGATGTTTGCCGGCGTCGGAGAACGTACGCGCGAGGGTAATGATTTGTATCGAGAAATGAAAGAATCAGGCGTACTTGAAAAAACGGCTCTAGTGTTTGGCCAAATGAACGAACCGCCAGGAGCGCGCGCTCGCGTGGCCTTGACTGCCCTCGCCATGGCCGAATATTTTCGCGATGAAGAAGGGAAAGATCTCCTTCTCTTTATCGACAACATTTTTCGTTTTACCCAGGCTGGTTCAGAAGTGTCGGCGCTCCTCGGCCGTATGCCATCGGCCGTCGGGTATCAGCCAACCCTTGCGACCGAGATGGGGGCACTGCAAGAGCGGATTACCTCGACCACCAAAGGTTCAATTACTTCAGTTCAGGCAGTATACGTCCCAGCTGATGACCTCACGGATCCAGCGCCAGCGACGACATTTGCTCACCTTGACTCCACAGTCGTCTTCAATAGATCATTGGCCGCGCTTGGAAATTATCCGGCCGTTGATCCCCTTGACTCTAGTTCCACAATTTTAGATACATTGATCGTTGTCGAAGAGCACTATCGTA
>JBBTRO010000060.1:0-1071 GCA_038065155.1 Patescibacteria group bacterium | reverse complement strand
ATTGAGCTCAAACTGGGATGTCATTATTGATGGTCTCGACGGTACCAAAAATTTCTTGGCTGGGATACCACTATGTGTGGTTGGTATCACCGTGGCGTACAATGGCGAGTTTGTGTATGCCGCGGTTGGGAATCCGTTTGATGGGCCAGATGGCACGCTTACCTTTGGGGAGTTGGGAAGTTGAGCGTTTCTTGCACCCCTCACGAATCTCAAGGGTGAAGAGCGGATTCATGTGAGTCGGCGCCGTGATCGCAGTCGGTTTACGGCCATTCTTGATGGCCTCCACAACAAGGCAACTGGCAGTCCAGCGGCTCTTTTCAAAGACGCGCTCCGGCGTCTGGGGGTCCAGGATCACCGCGAAATGGGTTCGACCATTTTGGGCGGAACTTTGGTCGCCCACGGCGGGGTGGAGCTCTGCGTCTCGCACGCGATCGGTGGTATGTGGGACTATGCACCCTGGTCGGTTATCGTGCCCGAAGCCGGCGGAAAAACGACCTCACCGCGTTATATCCCGAAGGGGAATGATCCACAGGTGGTCTTGGCTACCAATGGCATAAGCCACCAGCTGTTCGCGAAATTTGTCGAGCAATATTACACAAGCAATTACGTGGGTTTCCGTGGAGCTGTTGCGGAGAGGAGGAAAAAATAAAGAGCCCCGACTTTGTGAGGAAAGCGGGGCTCGTTTGTTTCTACATTTCAAAATCAACAAAAGGCAGTAGCATGACGGGCAGGAAGATATATTTGCCTTCATGGCGAAGTTCGTCTTCGGTCACAATAATCGCCTTTTTTACTTTTTTATCATAGAACTCAACGAAGTTTTTCATGACGACCGGCACGCGCTGTTTCTTTTTGCCGAGCTTGAGTTTCACCGGCATAAGTTCTTCACCGTTATTAATTACAAAATCAATTTCCGCCTTGGCAATAGTACGGTAGAAAAAGAGTTTTTCATTGTAATTCATCTTGCGAAATTCGGTGTACAAAAAATTTTTCAGCCGTGAAATATTGGGGAAAAATGACAGCGGTTCGCGGACGGTCTGGTGGTGGAAGTACGAAACAATGCCAGCGTCGTGG
>JBBTRO010000059.1:0-9656 GCA_038065155.1 Patescibacteria group bacterium | reverse complement strand
CCAAACAATATACTTTAAGGAGTAACGAGCGGGAGCCAAAGCGAATTTCGTTGGGGGCCAAACGCGTAAGCCCCAAACTACATAACTTTACAATTATTACTTCCTATACTGTTTTTCATAATAGCTCTGGTACTCTCCCGATTTTATCTTCTTCCACCAGTCTTCATTTTTTTTATACCACTCTACTGTCTTCTTTAGGCCATCTTCAAATGAAACAATCGGCTCCCAGCCCAAATCCTTTTTCAATCGTGTCCAGTTTATCGCATAGCGACGATCGTGTCCAGGCCGATCGCTAACGTATTCGATCATATCTTCGCTCAAATCCAAAAGACTTAACAGCTTTTTCACCACATCAATATTGGCAATTTCTTGGCCAGTGCCAATATTATAGACACTTCCCGGTTCGGCACGATGCAAGATCGCGTCAATCGCGCGGCAATGATCATCTACATAAATCCACTCGCGAACATTTTTGCCATCGCCGTAGAGCGGCACCTTTTTGCCTTCAATTAAATTCGTAATAAATAGAGGAATAAATTTTTCGGGATATTGATACGAACCAAAAAAATTACAGCTGTGCGTCACGACCACGGGTGTTTTGTAGGTTACAAAGTACGCTCGACAAAGCAAATCTCCACCGGCTTTCGACGCAGAATAAGGGCTGTTCGGCTGAAATGGCGATTCTTCGGTAAAAAAACCCTCATCAATGCTTCCAAAAACTTCATCGGTAGACACCTGGACCATTTTTTTGAGCCCAAACTTTTTCGTCGCCTCAAGGAGTTGATACGTGCCAAGCACATCAGTTCGCAAAAAAGCCTCCGGATCCATGATCGAACGATCGACATGCGTCTCGGCCGCGTAATTCACTACCACATCAATCGCATATTTTTTTATCGCAGACTGAATCTGCTCTCTGTTGCAAATATCACCCTGCACAAAATGATAACGGGGATTCTTTTCTACACTTTCAAGATTCAAAAGATTGCCCGCGTACGTGAGCTTGTCAAAATTTACAACCGTGTAATCTGGATAGGTGTTCAAGAGATATCGAACAAAGTTTGATCCCATGAACCCGGCGCCGCCGGTAACGAGAATGTTCATAATTGATTGAGAAAATAGAAAGTAGAAAATAGTAAATAGAATTGGCGGTTCAATCTTCTATTTTCTACTTACTATTTTCTATTTTCTTCTTCAAGTCATTGAGCACCATCCTGTTCTGATACGCAATTTTTTCTGGTAAATGATCCAGCGAAAAATAGGCAAAATCTTTCATTTCAATATTTTTGACAAAACGCTGGCTATGAAGCTTGGCAAAATAATATACTCCAATATCAGCGTGCTTAGGATGTTGGCCCTTGTCTGAATACACGCCGAATAACTCTCCGACGTCTCCTTTCACTTCAAGTTCTTCTCTTAGTTCACGCGCCAGACACTCCTCCGGTGTTTCATTTACATACATATGCCCGCCCGGAAAATTCCAGTGGTCGGCAAACGGTTTGCGCGCTTTGAGCCCAAGGAGTATTTCCTTCTTCTCATTCAATATAATCCCCATGCACGCGACGCGCGGATACTCTGTCTGGGCATAGGGAAAGGTCTTACCGTACCATTCGGTGTAACGACTTCGTTCTATGGGAAGCAAATAATCTTTTTTTGTCGAATAGAGTTTAAGGATTTCGTGATGATCAAATCCCAATTTTTCTTTACGTGCCTTATCAAGCGGCAACCAGCGAAAATCATCTACCTCGACATTTTTCGTAAGCAAACCACTATCAACACGCGCTTCGTAAATTACCTTAAAAATGAAAGGGGAGCGTGGATCAATCGTATTGGTCTTGACGCCAACAAGATGAGTGAGGACTGCAGTTAAACCGGTTTCTTCTTTTACTTCTCGTATCGCTGTGCCCTCGGCACTATCATCTTGGACGTCGATATGACCGCCGGGTAGGATCCAGCTCCCTTTAAATGGGCCAACGTTTCTCCGTGTCAACAAAATTTCATCCTTTTCATTTTTCAGGATAATATTGACTGTGGGTACGGGATGATCGCTTCGTTCTAAAGATCTCATAGAAAAAGTTTCGCTACTTCCGCCACCGACATCTCACCAGGATTTTTTACAATCGAATGCACGCTTCCGCCGCCATCGCCGACCCAGCGCGGAAAAATATGGATATGGAGATGGGGCACCACTTGACCAGCTGCTGAGCCATCGTTCCAACCAACGTTGAAGCCATCCGGCCCAAGTACGGTTTGAATTCGCTCCATGGTTTTTTGGACCGCGTTCATAAGGGCTGGGCCTTCGACTGCAGATAGGCCAGCTGTCCGTTCCCGGTGTTGTTTTGGTATAATCACTGTATGCCCCTTGGCACAAGGGTGGATATCCAGAAACGCCAAGGTGTCCCCGTCTTCATAGATGGTATAATTTGGTATCTCACCAGCAATAATTTTGCAAAAAATACAGTCTTTTGGGCTCATAGAATGGTAGTATAACCATACAATGCCCCCCTTGACAAGAAGGTAAAATTGTGCTATAGTATGTTGTTTTGAACAAAGACTATATGAACCTGCAAAAAACCAACAATTTATCATTTTTTAGCCAAATTTTGACGTCAATGGCCATTGCTTTGTTTACCATTGCCCTCTTCCCAGAGGGTGTCCAAGCACAATCATCTCCTATCTATCCGTCCGGCAGTGTGGTCAAAGCTTTGGACTCAGGGGCCGTCTATTATGTTGGCTCTGACAATAAACGGTACTTCTTCCCTAGCTGGGCGGGCTTTTCGTCTTGGTATCCGGATCGAGTAAACGTGATTTCTGTGCCCACTGAAAAAGATCTGACCTCTCTCCCTCGCGCCCGAGATACCGTAACCGTACGCCCAGGCAAAACCTTGGTTCAATTTGGCACCAAGCCGGAAATTTACGCGGTTGATACCGGTGCCACCATCCGATGGCTCAAGAGTCCGGCCGTGGCTGAAGCCATCTATGGTTTGAATTGGCAAAATCGGATTATCCGCCTTAGTGAAGATCACCGCGCGTATTATTTTCGCGGCCTTGATATTGCTGACCCCACTACGTTTTCGCGTGCGGCCATTACCAATCGGTCAGTCACAATTAACGACGAACTCCGTGCCCGGCATATTATCCGTGATGGCGGAACAACGAGAGTGGCGGCGGCTGAGTCCAATCTGCCCTTTTTGCGTGACCTTAAACACAATCTAAATAGTGGTTTCACGCCAAGCTTTTCCTGGGCTGGAACTTCTTACCGTCTGACTGCGAACAAAGACGAAGATCGAATTCTTTTGACCCCAACCGCAGACAACGGCATGGTGATTACCGTAAACGACACCATCGTGCCAACCGGCACCAGTATTGCCATCAACCTGCCTTTTGGTTTCACATCTATTTACATTAAAGTAACTCGAACGGCCACCGGTGAAAACCGAACCTACAGTATCTTGGTCGACCGAACCGTACCGAATAATAATCACCGGCTCGCCTCTTTGTCCCATAATTTGCGGGGAACCATGACACCGCGCTTTCACCCTGACATTGAAAAATACGACCTGCGCGCCGAATATCTGGAAACGTCAATTACACTTTCGCCGACGTTGAGCGACACTCGCGCCGCCATGTTTGTAAATGGCGCAAAAAAAGGATCCGGTAATTCCCAAACAATTCTTCTATCCCCTGGAGAAAATATTATCCCCATTCTCGTGCGCGCGGAAAATGGCGCGGAAAAACTATATACGATTACCATATACCGCAATCCCCTGCCCGGCCTCAATGACACCAACCTTCGGAGTCTGGAAGAAAATTTATTGGCTGACTTTGTACCCGGGTTCGATCCCAACATGACACGATACACGATTCTGGCACGGGAAAATGAAGAAACCCTTACGCTCACTGCCCGACCCCGCCACAGTTCTGCGACAGTATATATCAATGGTGAAAAAACTGAACGTCGTATCATCCCGCTCAACTTGGGTGAAACGGAAATTCATGTGACGGTCGCGCTTGACGTGGATGAGAGAAAAGAATATACGATTACGGTGAGAAAAGATTTGTAATCAAAAATCATCCCAAAAATCAAAAAGGTTTGCGTCCTCCAGATGCAAACCTTTTTAGTTGATGGTTGTTGACTTTCGCCCTGTGTCTACAATCCCTATCAATGCCATCGAAAAAACCACTTCCTTTGTCTATTTCCCTGTATCTACTGTTTCTTTGCTTTCCATCTTCACTTACTTGCGCTTCACCTTCTTCACCGCCATGGCAACCGTTCGTTCCTGAGCAGTCCGGCCAACCTTGGCCAGGTAACTGGCCGGGAAGGTGAACTCGGTAAAGTCGCCAGCCTTCGGCATGATGAACGCGTGGCCAGCCGGCGTCCGCGGCACCGTTTCGGCATAGGAAATCTCGGTCGGCGTCACGCCCTGAAGCGTGCTCAAGCGAAACGCGAATCCCATGCGATTCAGAGCCTTGCGAAAACCAACCACCCACGTTTCATGCGTGTGGCCGGCAAGCGCTAGATCTGCCCCGGCCGTCCTGGCCGCGCCCACGAGCCCCATATAGCCGCTACCCTTGGGGTCGTGCTGCATATAAAACCGAATCGGCCCGAACACAGCCTCACCAGCCGTGGTCTTGCCATAGTTGGGCAACACGATCGAGCGAGCGGTGCTATAGCCACCGACCGCCACGCGCGCTGCCGCATACGTCTGCGGCAGATGCGTACTCGCGAGTCCGACTTCAAACACGGGGATGCCGCGCGCCCGAAACCGCTCGACCGCGAAGTTCGTCTCGTCAAGTCCAAGACGATTCAAGACGCCATGCGCGTGATTGCCCGGGATTACGACCAGACGGAACTGGAGTTCGCTTTCCCCGACAATGTCGTAGTGAGTCTCCAGAAAATCCGCGGTGCGGCGCATGATCATCGCCATGCTCTCGGTCGTGCCGCCCTTGGCATCGCTCGCGATTTTTTTCACCATCTCGAGCACGGCTGCCGGATCGTTCACATCGAGCGACGGCAATTCCTTGGCATACTCGGCGAAGACCTCTTCAAACGATCGCCGATCGCTTTCCCGGTCTTTCCACGACTCCGAGTTTGCCTCGGCGATGTCGCCAGCAATCACAACACCCTTCGCCACTGCCGGCAGGCCGCGGAAGATGATCGGCTCCGTCACGTTGCGCCGAATCATCGCCTGATGACCGCCCTGCACCGTCGGATTCTCCTGCTGGGACTCCAGATGGATATCCGACGAGCACCACACCACCGCGTGTTCATCCTGATCGCGTTTGTTCACCGATCCATCCGCGAATTGAGCGTACTCGATCACCTGCGCGCTCACGATCCCGTCCATAAGGGTCATGATGGGGAGACCAGAGACGCTGTCTTTCTGATTCCGGTCGCAGACCGCGTGCTTGCGCGTGCCCATTGGTTTGCCAGCGCTCAAGCGTTCCGACTCTTGGCCGGACAGCCAACGATCGATCCGCTCCTGATCATCGAACGGCGGCGCCACGATCACTTTCACGACTTCGTCGGTTACTGCCGGGTCGACCGCGCCCAAGTGGCCGAAGTTGAGCTGTTCATCTCCGGTCGTCATGTTGACAGTCCGGTTCTGGTACACCCCGTGGTGACCAGACTCCAGAATGGCATGAACGTCGCCGAGGCTCCTCCTCGACTTGCCATGAAGCCCGGCCACGAGCTTTTCGCCGATCGTCGGCATCGGTGCCCAGGTCGAGTGTCGGCTGTGAGCGTAGTCCACAACCAGATCGCCGAAGCGAATGACCGATGGACGCGTCACCAGACGAACCCCCAGCTCCAGGCACAGCTTCCGGTACGAGGCGTAAAACTCCCGCACGAACCGAGCGGTGTGGTACTGGTGTTCCGGCCGAACCTTCTTGGCGCGATAGAAGTTGAACTCCTGTTCCTCGCGCGCGATCCGGCGATCGATGAACCCCAGCCGCTTGTTCAATTCATTCATGATCCGACGGTGCTCGCGCCGCTGTTTGCCAGCGCCATGCTCGTCTTCCAGCCGTTCCAGTTCCTTCTGATGCGCGCTCGCCTCTTTGAGAGCGGATCGCCTCTCTTGCCCGAGATCGCGCAGACTGGTGCGGATCGTAGAGCGATTGAAGAGAAGAACCTCGTGCATGACAGCCGAAGTTGTGAACTGCGTGTCATCGCCGTCGATCGAGAGCGTGATCCGAACATGCGGCGCGAACTTCTGGAGCTCCATAATCCGCGGCCGCAGGATCTCGTCGCGCTGGATCGCCACCATGCGCTGGCACTGCCCCAGATTGGGAACAGCGAGCGCCGCGGCTTCAGCTTCAGCCTCGGACATGGTCCAGAAGCTCAACTGACCGCTCAGATATTCCGGTCGATCGATCCGCGTGGTCGTGCCATCCAGAAACACATCACGAATCCACGTGGCATCGCCAACCATCGCGATGCTATTTCGCCACGCCGTTTCGTTGAAGAATGCGGCATCAAATGCCACCTCGCTAAAGTATGCCAAGCTGTAGTGCTTTTTCCCAAACAAGATGTTATCTCCTTTCTTTATTTTTCAAAAGCGTGCTGGCGTTCATTTCGGACTATCCAAAAAAAACGCCGAGTTCGGTTGTAAAGAACAAACCGTTCCATCCCACACACTCCGGACGTCGGAATTCAATCGCGCGTCCTGTTTATTCCGTGCTAGAATTTCCCCCCAGAAGAAAATGCTCAAAGCAGTTGTACTATACCATAGTCAAATTGATTTCAATTTGTGACTGTGGATAAGTTTATGATATGCTGGGAAAAGGAATCTCAAACGAAGGAGGTGAAACATGTTTGAGAGCGGACTGTTCTTGTATCTCAAGTACTTCTTTCTCTACGGGGCTGTGTCGCTCCTGGGAACGATACTGACTCAGGCTATTATTCATCGGCAATCCCGCCGGGCTTGGGGAGTAGAATTTTTCCTAACAATCTTTCTCATACATGTGCTTGGGGATGTTGTTAGGGATCCCACGATAGCGGCAATAGTCACGGTGGCAGCCGGAGGCGCTACTGGAACGGCCGTGGCCATCGAATGGCGGAAGTGGGCAGAAAAGCAGGAAAGGATGGAGGGCGATGGACCCTGACGAACGGACAACAACAAACCGTCCCGCACTTTCTCGAAATTCGAAGGTGCGGGACGGGGAGGTATAGAAAAAAAATTTATTACCCCCGATCTTTCATCGCCTGCGCGACGCGACCAATCGCAACAACAAACGCCGCGGTGCGCATCGGAATCTGATGGCGCTCTTTCATCTCCCAAATCGCGTGAAAAGCATCTTTCATTATTTTTTCTAATTTTATCAGGACTTCCGCTTCAGTCCAATAATAATTGGACGCATTTTGAACCTGTTCGAAGTACGAGACAGTCACGCCGCCGGCATTGCTCAGGATATCCGGCACCACCAAAACATTTTTGCCAAAAAGAATCGGATCCGCGTCGGGCGTGGTCGGGCCATTGGCTAATTCCAAGATGACTGGCGCTTTGATCCGATCCGCATTTTCTTTCGTAATTTGATTTTCCAGAGCCGCCGGAATGAGCACATCCACATCGAGCTCCAGCAATTCTTCATTGGTAACGGGGTGACAAGGGCCATCCAGGTTCTTCATCTCTTCGGTAGAGCAAACTGTGCCCAAACAATAGCACCCAAGCATGCCGCCTTGCTTTTTTATACCCTCGGCCTTCACTGGATCAATACCATCAATATTGTACACACCGCCTTGAGAGTCACTCACCGCGACAATTTTATACCCGCGCTCGAACAATAATTTCGCGGCAAAACTCCCCGCATTGCCAAAGCCCTGAATTGCAACCGTAGTATTTTTTGGCTTCTTCCCCAGCTTTGCCATCACCTCCTCGAGCACATAAACTCCGCCCATAGCCGTGGCAAAACTCCGACCGGCCGAACCGCCCAACGACAGCGGCTTCCCGGTAATCATTCCGGGGGCGTGGTGTCCAACTAATTTTTCGTATTCATCAAGCATCCAGGCCATGATCTGACTATTGGTGTAGACATCCGGCGCCGGGATGTCTTGGTCTGGCCCAAGGTATTTATACAACTGCAGAACATACCCGCGCGAAAGCCGCTCCAATTCGTCCGCTGACAATTCTTTCGGGTTGACGATTATCCCACCCTTGCCGCCGCCAAGCGGTAAGTTCACCACTGCGCATTTCATGGTCATCCAAAATGACAGCGCTTTGACCTCGTCCTCATTCACCTGGGGGTGATAGCGAATCCCGCCTTTGAAAGGTCCGCGGGCATGGTTGTATTGACTGCGATAACCGGTAAATACTTTCGTTGTCCCATTGTCCATGACGACCGGAATGGAAACAGTCAAGAGACGATAGGGCGCGCGCAACTGGGCCAAAAGATTTTCTGGCAATTGCAAAATCTTGGCCGCTGTATCAAGCTGACTCAGCGCAAAATCAAAGGCAGTCTGCTCACCCATACAAAACAATAGAAACAAATTAATCAGCCAGCGCTTGTTCAATGGCGTTTTTCAAAGCGCTGTATGGTTGAGCGCCGGAAACCGGAGTTACTTTGCCGCTCTCACTCACAACCAAGGTGTGCGGGGTTCCGCGTACTCCAGCATCCGAACCGCTGGCCGCCTGGCTTTGCACTTTTGACTCGTACTTTTTGCCTTTTACGCAATCAGCAAATTTGCTGGCATTGAGCCCCAGCTCTTTGGCAATCTGCGTATAGTAGGCATCACTGAGAGATCCCTGATTCTCAAATAACTTATCATGAAATTGCCAAAATTTCCCTTGTTCATCCGCACACTCGGATGCCAAGGCCGCTGGCTCAGCTTGAGGATGAATTTGAACCAAGGGAAAATGACGGTACACCAATCGTACTTTCCCTTCGTACTCCTTCATCGCTTGTTTTACGGTCGGATAAAACTGCCCGCAGTACGGACATTCAAAGTCAGAGTATTCGACCAATGTCACTTTGGCATTTTTGTTCCCCAGCACATGATCAGTACTGCCGATCGGCGCCAGTTTAACAGCACTGCCGGGATCAACGTCCCCTGCCAAAGCATTGCCTGGCAGGTTATCATTGGCGCGGCCAAGGTCAAAATCAAGATTGCCTTTAAGCGCCATGTTTAACAGGATAAAAAAACCAATTGTGCACAATACCAATATCCCTTGCACAAAGCCAATCAGAAGTACTTGTTGCGGTTTGAGTGAATCAAATATGCCTTTTTGTTCTTCCATATATTATATTTTAGTGAGTTGAATAAAATATCTTCAATTTTATATCACCCGCAAACTAATGAAAAGACACAAGTTGTCAATATGGGGTTTGTGGATAACAGCTTGCCCTTACCGAGCCTTTTGGATATGATACATATAGTGTATATATTTAAATTAAAAATGTATAGTATCTAACAAACCAGCCTGTGAAAAAGTTTACCAAAATTGCCGTACTAAACCTGCTCTGCGCAGGCATACTTATGCTCCTCCTGCCCACACACTGGTTTCCCTCTTTTTATGACGTGCGTTATGTGGGCTACGCTTCTTTTCTAGGCGCATTTTTGATCCTGTTTCTACCCGCCATGATTCGGGTCGCGCAGTATGTGCCAAATGCCCACAAAAAAAATCAGGCCGTTGACTCATTTGAATTCTTCATTTCCTTTACGT